>JAPLHQ010000013.1 GCA_026389555.1 Chloroflexota bacterium | reverse complement strand
TTCGCCGCAAGTCCAGCGAGCGAGTTCGCCAGGATGAACCCTGCCGAGAGTCCCGCCGCGGCGCGCGCGGTCGTCCAGCGCCGCGCAATCACGAGCGGCGTCAAGAAGACCCCGCCACCTGTCCCCGTTGCACCGGCAAGGAGTCCGATCCCGCCGCCAACAAGTGCCGACACGGGCGTGCTCGGTGCACCTGCCACGCGCTCTGATGCCAGGTCGCGTCCTGCTCGAGCGGCGAGTCGGATCGCGGCAGCGATCAGCACGAAAGCGAGCAGCGGGCGGTAGATCGCATCAGGGATGGAGAGGCTCCCAGTGAGAAAGACGGCCGGAACAGATCCAATGAGCAACGGGGCGAGGAGGCGCCAGGGGAGATGCCCGGCGCGAGAGAAGCGGATGACGGTAATGGAGGCGACGGCAAGGTTCAGGACGAGCGCTGTTGGTCGCATCACCTCGGGGGCAACCCCAGCCAGGGCCATTAGGGCCAAGTAGCCCGTTGCCCCGGCATGGCCGACGGACGAGTAGAGGAGGGCAACCAGGAAGAAGCCGAGCGGGAGAAGGGTAAAAAGGGGGTCCGTCACGCACGGATCATAAGGGGTGGGGCGGAACGGTCAGAGGCGCGTGGCGTCCACTATCCTTCCCCGTAATGCGGATACTCCGCAGGGGGAGGCGGCAGGGGCCGCCTTCGCTAGTGATAACCAAGGAGAAGCGCAATGAAGAACCTACGGATCGGCGCGATCGGCGCCGCTCTCCTGATGGTTGCTGCAGCGTGTGGTGGCTCATCGAGCTCCGCTGCTGACACCATCGCCTTCAAGGCGAAGGCATATCCAGAGGCTGGCGCGGCAGACTGCGCCGACGGCTACGGTTTCAAGCGCATCACCTCAACAGACGCCTCGACGGTCGTCTTTGAGCTCTGCGCACCAGACGTGGCGTTCATCCAGAAGTTGGCACTGACCAACTACCAGATCAACGACTCCGGCTACCTCACCGCCGCTACTGCGGACGGGAGCATCGTCACGGTGCCAAACGGCACCGGGCCATACAAGCTCAAGGCGTGGGAGAAGGGCTCCCAGATCGTCCTCGAGCGCAATGCTGACTATTGGGGACAGCTCGCCACTTCGGGCACCGCAGTCTTCCAGTGGCAGTCAGAGGGCGCGGCACGACTGCTCGCCCTTCGAGCCGGCACAGCTGACGGCATTGACAACCTTGCGCCAACGGACATCGCTGGTGCAACTGCAGACACAACGCTGCAGGTCATCCCGCGCGCTGCACTGAACACCATGTACCTCGGAATGAACTCCGGCATCGCCGGCGATCCATTCGAGAAGCTTGAGGTTCGTAAGGCGGTTGCCCTGGCGCTTGATCGTCAGCGCATCATCGACAACTTCTATCCGGGCGGTTCAGAGGTGGCGAGCCACTTCACGCCGTGCACCATTGAGTTCGCCTGCGAAGGCGAAGAGTGGTACACCCAGGACATCGCAGCAGCGAAGCAGTTGCTGAAGGATGCCGGTTACCCAAGCGGCTTCAAGACGACCCTTTCATATCGTGACGTTGTGCGCGGGTACCTCCCGGTCCCAGCCACGGTCGCCACGGACATCCAGGCACAGCTCAAGGAGATCGGCATTGACGTCACCATTGCTGTGGTGGAGTCAACGGCATATCTCGACGCTGCAAGCGCTGGGACCCTGCAGGGCCTGCATCTCCTCGGTTGGGGTGCGGACTATCCAGACCCAACGAACTTCCTGGACTATCACTTCGGAAAGAACTCGTCGCCACAGTTCGGCGCCCCGATCGCAGCGGTCTATGAGCCGCTGATGGCGGCGAGCGCAACGGCTGATGCAGCAACACGTGCTGCGCTTTACGCCGAGGCGAACAATGCACTGAAGACGAACATTCCGATGATCCCAGTGGCTCACGGCGGTTCAGCTCTTGCATTCAAGGCGAGCATCACCGGCGCTCACTCGTCGCCACTCGGCAACGAGGAGCTTTCAGTGATGAGCTCAGACGGGGACGACACCTTCGTGTGGATCCAGAACGGTGAGCCTGGTGGGCTTTACTGTATGGACGAGACGGACGGCGAGTCACTCCGCGTCTGCGGTCAGATCGGCGAAGGCCTCTTCGGCTTCGTGACGGGAGAGGCGACAACCAAGCCACTCCTCGCCACAGCCTGCACGGCCTCTGAGGATCTGCTCACCTGGACGTGCACCCTGCGCACGGGCGTGAAGTTCCACAACGGCGCAACGTTTGATGCCACTGACGTGGTTGATACGTTTGCTTCGGTCTGGGACTGCGCAAACCCACTGCACAAGGGCCGCACCAGCGTGTTCGAGTATTTCAGCCTCATCTCGGGGTTCTTGAATACCGACGCCTGCACCAAGCCAGCAGAATGAGCGCAATCTAGTTACCTGGGGTAACTTACGGGCGGATCGCCGATTGGCGGTCCGCCCGTTTATTTATGTGGAGGAGGCTCAGGTGCGACTGCTGTCAGTAGTGCTTGTTGGCATGTTGGCGGTTGGATGCACTGGCAGCAATACTCCGGCGGCTGAACTTCTTCCGTTTAGTGCGCGAAGCTACCCTGTAGATGGTCCAGCCAAATGCAGCGTGAGCGAGGGCGGCACTCCAGAGGTTGGGTTGAAGCGCATCACCTCAGTTAATGAGCTCACGGTCAAGTTTGAGCTCTGCGCACCTGACATTGCATTCCTCGAAAAGGTTTCGCTCACCCCGTTTCAGATTGATGATTCTGGCTACCTGCAAGCACACGCTCAGGACGGGGTGCTCAGCCTGAAGCCGAACGGTACTGGTCCATTCTCCTTCACTGCATGGGAGCGCGAGAGCCAGATTGTCTTAGCGCGGAACGAAAACTACTGGGGGGATAAGGCACTCGCGGAGTCGATGATCTTTCAGTGGCAGCAAGACGCAGCTGCACGCCTGATTCAGCTTCAGGCGGGCACGGTAGATGGCATTGACAACATCTCGCCAGACGATGCGGAAATCCTGAAGTCAGACTTGAACGTCCAGGTCCTCTCCCGCCCAAGTTTGAGCGTTATGTACATGGGCTTTAGTAACACGATGAAACCATTTACTGACGTTCGCGTTCGCCAGGCTTTAGCGATGGCGCTTGACCGCAAGAGAATCGTTGATACCTTTTATCCAGATGGATCCGAAGTTGCAACGCACTTCACCCCGTGCGCGATCCCTAATGCTTGCGGCGGAACACCCTGGTACGACCAGGATCTCGCTGAGGCGAAGCGCCTCCTAGCTGAGGCTGGCTACCCTAACGGCTTCTCTACGACCATTGCGTATCGTGATGTCACGCGCCGCCACACGCCATACCCAACAGATATCGCCGTTGAGGTGCAGGCGCAACTCGCGCAGATCGGCGTGATTGCCACACTTGATCTTCAGGAGTCAACGATCTTCCAGGATAACCGTGACTCCGGCAAGCTGACAGGAATCTTCCTTGGTGGATTCGGTGCAGACTATGTTGACGCAACAAACTTCATGGATTACTTCTTTGGACCGCAGTCCGGACCACGATTTGGTGTAATCCCCGAAGCGCTTCAGTCGCTTGTCTCGGCCGCCGCAACCACTGGCGATAAATCCAAGCGCGATTCGCTGTACGCCGAAGCGAACGAGATCATCCGTTCAGAGGCGATTGTGGTGCCCATTGCGTTTAGTAGCTCGGCAGTCGCCTTCAGGAGTGATGTGGCGAACGCTGAGGCGTCGCCACTCGGGAATGAGTCGTTTGCTCCAATGAAGCCAGGCGACCGATCTTCACTCGTCTTCTTGCAGAACGTGGAGCCGGGAGGCCTCTACTGCGCAGATGAGGGAGACTTTGAGTCATACCGCATCTGCTCGCAGATCAACGAGACGCTCTACGGGCTGATTCCTGGAGAAACGGAGCTCCGCCCACTCCTCGCAGAGTCTTGCGATTCATCAAAGGATCTTTTGACCTGGACCTGCACTTTGCGACCGAACGTACGCTTCCATAATGGAGCGACCCTTGATGCGAGCGACGTGCTGGATAGCTTTGCCGCAATCTGGGACTGCGCAAGCCCGCTTCATAAGGGGCGAACGGGGATCTTCCGCTATTGGGGCACCCTTTCCCCCTTCCTCAATGAGGAGCGCTGCGCGTCGAACTGAAGCGAGTGATTGGGCTGGCTTGCTGCACGCACCGTATTCGCCACAGGGGCGTAATCGGGCGATAATGCCCCGATGACGACCTACATCGTGCGACGGCTCCTGGTGAGCCTCCCCGTGATCTTCGGGATCCTTGTGGCGGTCTTTGTCATCACGCGGCTCCTCCCCGGCGACCCGTGCCGCGCACTTCTCGGTGAGAAGGCCACTGAAGTCGCATGTGCCGCGTTCAACTCGCGTTACGGCTTTGATCAGCCGATACCCGTCCAGTTCCTCAAGTATCTGCAGCAGGTGCTGACGGGCGACCTCGGTGATTCGATTCGCTTCGGCGTTCCGGTCACGCAGCTGATCGTTGATCGACTCCCAACCACGATTGAACTTACGGCGATCTCACTCACGATTGCTACGTTCTTCGGTATTAAGCTCGGCGTTCGCGCCGCCACTAAGCGCAACTCACGCACCGATGTCTCCACGATGATCTTCGCCAACCTCGGAGTCTCCATCCCTGTCTTCGTCCTTGGCCTCCTGCTCGCCTACTTCTTTGCGGTGGTGCTAAAGGGGACGCCGATCGCACTCCCCCCTGCGAATCGCTACACCGCCGGCGTCATCCCAACGGAGATCGCGGTTGCCTGGGGGCTCGCTGGGCTGCAGGGGCCGCTGCGTGGCCTGCTCGACTTCATCTCCAACATGGCGATCCCGAATGCGATCCTGACCCTGAACCCTGGCAACCTTATTGATGCGGTGAAGCACCTCATCCTCCCCTCCGTTGCCCTGGCGACGATTCCGATGGCGGTGATTGCGCGCATCACGCGCTCCTCGCTGCTCGACGTGCTCGGCTCCGATTACATCCGTACCGCGCGTGCGAAGGGACTCTCTGAACGCGAGGTGGTCTCAAAGCATGCGCTGCGCAACGCACTCCTCCCCGTGGCAACGGTGGTTGGCCTCTCGCTCGGCGGCCTCCTCTCTGGTGCGGTGTTGACGGAGACGATCTTTGGATTTGCTGGAATCGGTCGTACCATCTCCGACGCGATCACCGCGCGTGACTATGTGGTGGTGCAAGGGGTCACCGTGATCGTGAGCGTTGGCTACGTTGTGGTGAACCTGATCGTTGACATCAGCTACGCCTACCTTGACCCACGGGTGCGGATCAACTCATGAGCGCGCAGGCCCAGACCCCGTTCCGACGCGCACTCCGCTCATTCCTGGAGCAGCGCACCGCACGCGTTGGGCTTCTCCTACTGTCCGTACTGGTCATCGCAGCGCTTGGTGCAGACGTATTCGCCAGCTACAGCCCGATTGACGTCCTGATTGATAAGGAGCCGGGTGCGATCCGACTCGCCGGCCCTTGCATCAACGCTCTCGGTTGCGAGGGGCCGCAGCACATCTTCGGCCTTGATAACAATGTGCGCGATGTCTTCGCGCGCGTCCTTCACGGCGCGCGCCTCAGCCTTCAGGTGGGCTTCCTCACCGTCGGCTTCGCGATCGTGCTCGGTTCACTGATCGGCGCCGTCTCTGGATTTGTTGGCGGCTGGGTGGACAACCTCTTCATGCGCATCATGGATGTGCTGCTCGCCTTCCCGAGCCTCCTCCTCGCCATTGCGATCGTGACGGTGATCGGCCCGGGGCTGATCAACACGCAGCTCGCGATCGGCATCGTTGCGATCCCAATCTATGCGCGTGTGATGCGCGCCTCAGTGCTCGGGCTTCGTGACCGCGAGTTTGTTGCGGCGAGCCGCGCACTCGGCGCCTCTGAGGCATCCATCCTCTTCCGGAAGATCCTTCCGAACGCGCTGACGCCGATCATCGTCCAGGGAACGCTCGGCATTGGCGGCGCCATCCTTGACGTTGCCGCGTTGAGCTTCCTTGGCCTCGGCGCGCAGCCGCCAACGGCGGAGTGGGGCTCCATGATTGGCGCCGATCGCAACCTCCTCTTCTCGTCGCCGCACGTGGTGGTCTTCCCTGGCATTGCGATCACCATGACCGTGCTCGCCTTTAACCTGGTCGGCGACGGTCTTCGTGACGCGCTTGACCCACGGCTGCAGCGATAGGAGGGCGTGATGGCTGATCGACTCCTTGAGGTACGCGATCTGCAGACCTCGTTCCGTCTGCGCGACGGTGTGGTGCGCGCGGTGGACGGCGCAACGTTCGGCGTTGATCGCGGCGAGGTGCTCGGACTTGTGGGCGAGTCTGGCTGCGGAAAAAGCGTCACCTCGCTCTCCATCCTGCGCCTGATCACGCCGCCGGGTCAGATCACTGGCGGGAGCGTCCGCTTCGACGGCCAGGAACTCCTCACCGCTACCGAGTTGGAGATGCAGAAGATTCGTGGGAATCGCATCGCGATGATCTTCCAGCAGCCGAACTCCTCACTCAACCCAGTGCAGAAGCTTGCTGATCAGATCGGTGAGGTGCTGCGCATCCATAAGGGCCTTGATGAGAAGGCGGCGCGCATGCGCGGCATTGAGCTGCTGGAACTCGTCGGCATTCCAGATCCTGGTCGCCGTGCCGATGCCTACCCACACGAGATCTCCGGTGGTATGGCGCAACGCGTCATGATCGCCATGGCACTCGCCTGTGAGCCGGAGCTGCTCATTGCAGATGAGCCAACTACCGCACTCGACGTGACGATTCAGGCGCAGATCCTAGAGTTGCTGCGCGATCTCCGTGAGCGACTCGGCACCGCCATCGTGCTGATCACCCACGACCTTGGCGTGGTCTCTGAGTTCTGCGATCGCGTCGCCGTGATGTACGCCGGCGAAGTGGTGGAGGAGCAGGGCCGCGACGCCATCTTTGACAACCCGCGTCATCCGTACACGCAGGGGCTCCTTGGCGCAATCCCGCGCGCTGGCACTGGGCGTGGACAACTCCGCGTGATCCCTGGACAGGTGCCAGCACTCACTGAGCCCATCATCGGCTGTCGTTTTGGCGATCGCTGTGGGCAGCGCGAAGCGACGGGCCTCGTCGCCTGCACCTCGCAGCACCCTGATCTCCTTGCGCATAGCGGTGCAAGCGGCAGCTGCGTGCGCTGCCACCTCTACGATCCAGCACACGGCGCACTCGCGCTGAAGGGGGTGAAGTGATGAGCGAGAAGGCGCGCGTCAGCAGCAACCCCGTTCCAAGTAGTGCACCGCTTCTAGAAGTCCGCGGACTTGCGAAGACCTTCCCGGTGCGCGCTGGTGCGCTGCAGCGTGTGGTTGGCCAAGTGCGCGCCGTTGATGGCGTCGACTTTGAGGTTCGTGCTGGTGAGACGCTCGGACTTGTTGGCGAGTCTGGTTGCGGTAAGACCACCGTTGGTCGGCTCATCCTTCGGCTAATTGAGCCAACGGGAGGTTCAGTTCTCTTTGGGGGTACGGACATCACCAAACTGAGCGGCTCACAGCTCAAGTCATATCGCCGTAAGGCGCAGATCGTCTTCCAGGATCCGTTCGCAAGCCTCGATCCACGCACGCCGATCGGCGAAGCGGTCGGCGAGGGGCTGCGCATCCACGGGATCGGTTCAGCAAAAGAGCGCGAGGCGAAGGTGGCAAAGACGCTTGACATGGTCGGCCTGCGACCAGAGAGTGCGCGTCGCTACCCGCACGAATTCTCTGGTGGTCAGCGCCAACGCGTGGGGATCGCTCGTGCGCTCATCCTTGATCCTTCACTGATCGTCTTGGATGAGCCGGTCTCAGCGCTCGATGTCTCCATTCAGGCGCAGGTGTTGAACCTGCTCGCAGAACTCCAGAAGGAGCTCGGTCTCTCGTATCTTTTCATCGCACACAACCTTGGTGTGGTGGAGCATCTCTGTGATCGCATCGCTGTGATGTACCTCGGAAAGATCGTGGAGACAGCGCCAGCGGCAGAACTCTTTAAGGATCCGTCACACCCGTATACGCGCGCGCTCCTCTCCGCCGTCCCAGAGCCTGACCGTCGCGAACGACGTGACCGCATCATCCTGGAGGGCGACGTGCCGTCACCGTTGAATCCGCCAAGTGGCTGCACATTCCATCCACGATGCAGAGAGAGCGTTGCCTCCTGTTCGGCGACAACGCCCTCGCTGATCAGCCTCGACCCTGTCGGGAACCGACGGGTCTCGTGCCTGCGACGGGGGCCGGACGCGGTCTGATCACCGCACCCGGCGCTCGACGCGTGCTCCGCGCCGCTAGGCGCGGCCCCCCGCCTTCGCAGGCGCTCCGGATGCAACGTAGTCGCGTGCCCAGTCAGGGAGCTGCTTCGCGATTCGAGCATCCAGCCCATTAAAGTTTCCTGCCCCCACGATCGCAAGACCAAAGGTCACCACTGCATATGTGAGGTGTTGGTTGACGATGCCAAAGGCAAAGTCCCATGCCGCCACAAAGAAGAAGAGCATCATCAGTGTGCCCATCGCTGCAGCGAATCGAGTCGCTAGCCCAAGAATCAGCGCAGCTCCAATCGCAATCTGTCCAAACTGGACGAAGAAATTGATCAGCGACATGGCGCCGTCATTCGCAGCGAGTGATACCCAGAGATCGTGGGTTGGGTTGAAGATTGTGCCTTCGGCGATCTCGCCGGTGACAAACGGCCAACCGAGGCTGCCGTTCGTGCCGTAGGCGAGGAAGCCCTTTGCGGTCCAGGCTCCACCACCACCGATGAACTTCTCCAGACCAGCCCAGAGGAAAATGGTTCCAATGACCACTCGACCGATCGCAACTGCGTTAGCGAACCAGCTGTTTCGCATACCCGCTCCTCCTGTACTTGGAGCGGACCGTCGAGGGGAATCCGACGATGCGGCCCGCGCCTACACCGTGAGTATCTGCCTCTCCCTCACAAAAGGGTAATTCTGAGCACCGCGCTATTGATTACGTGGAGCGTGGTAGCGGGTGCTGTTAGCGGTTGCGCTCACTCCGCACGAAGAGGAGCGTCCCAATGCTCAGCATGACCACGGTGAGCACGGCGATGAGACCGGTTGTCCAGAGTGGATCCGCGAGGACGGCGGGATTTGGGTAGCCGTAATAGGCGCCACGGATTAGATCTACCGCGTAGCGGAGCGGTGCGATGTGGCTGACGATGTCTAGGTACCACGGCAGATTACGGATTGGGTTGAAGGCGCCGGCGAGGAAGAACTGCGGCAAGAAGATGAACGGGAAGAGGAGGTTCGCCGATCGCTGATTCGGCAGGAGGCTGACGATCAGTGCGCCGAACGAAGCGCCGAAGATGGCAACCAGGATCAGCGCTGGGATGATGGCGAAGACTTGCGCCAGCGTGAGCGGAATCCCAAGCACGATGCCGAAGAGCATCACCGTGAATGCCTGTGGGAAGGCGACGAGTGATTCGCCAAGGATCTTCCCGGCCAAGATGGTGCGCCGCCCGATTGGGGCAACGAAGATCTCTTGGCTGAAATCGTTCTCTCGGTCTTCAAGGATGGAGATGAGCCCGAGGGCGGCGGACTGCCAGACGCCTTGCGCCAGCTGCCCAGCAAAGATGAAGGGGAGCAGGTCGATCCCTGGCGACTCAAAGTTTGAGGCGAATGCACCACCGAGGACGCCAATAAAGAGTGCTGGGAAGACGAGTCCGCCAATCAGGCGGATCGGGTCGCGAAGGAGCTTTGTGACGTCGCGTGCGGCAATCGCGCCGGCCGCCGCCGCCTCACGGCGAATGCTGAAGCCGCGCGAAACGCTGCTGGTTGACGAGAGTCCGCTCATCGGCGGAAGCCCCTACGCGGCGCGTCGTCGAGTGGCGACTCTTCACGATCGTCTGCGGTTGCCGCAACGATCTTCAGATAGGCGTCTTCAAGGCTCGGGCTGCGAACTTCGAATCGCGTGAGTGGCGTCTTTAGATCGCGAAGCAGACTGTGCGCCGTCTCTGCGCCGCTCACCTCAACGGCGAACCCTGCTGAGATTGGCTGCGGCGTGTGGCCGAGCCGCTGCACTTCAGCACCGAGTGCGGCGCGATCCGCCGCCTCAAGCTCAACGCGCGTTACGCCAGTGCCAGTGCGAAGTTCGGCTGGTGTGCCGTTCGCCACAATCTTGCCACGGTCAATAATGCAGACGCGATCAGCGATTTCAACCTCATCGAGATAATGCGTGGTGAGGACCATCGTCGTCTTCTCGCTGCGCCGGATCGCATCCAAGTATCCAGCAACGGAGCGGCGCGACTCAGGGTCAAGGCCCACGGTTGGTTCGTCAAGGAAGAGCACCTGTGGCCGATGGAGGAGCGATCGCGCAATCTCCAACTTGCGGCGCATGCCGCCTGAATACTTGGAGATCTTCTTGAAGAGGTCTTCGCGCTCCAGGCCGACGAGCGCACCGAGCTCCACGATGCGGTCGCGGTACTCCTGTGGCATCAGCGAGAAGGCGGGACGATACGCGTATGCGCCGTAGAGCGCGGCGTGGAAGCGGCAGTTCTCTTCGCCGGTGAGTGCACGATCGAGCGACGGCTTCTGGAAGATGATGCCGACGCGTCGGCGAACCTCGGCCTGATCGTGTGCGAGATCAGCGCCAGCGATTTGGACGCTGCCAGAGGTTGCGGCGAGCGTGGTGGTGAGGATGCTGATCGTGGTCGTCTTCCCCGCGCCGTTCGGCCCAAGGAGGGCGAAGAGCGAGCCTTGCGCAACATCAAATGAGACGCCATCAACAGCGTTGCGATCCGAGCCCTTATAGCGCTTGACCAGGTCGCGGACGCTGATCGCCGGGGCGAGGCTGCTGCCTATTGGAGTGGGGGTGTGAAGTGTCATCGCGCAGAGGATAGCAGGAGGCTAGGCTCTCCCTATGAGTAGTGGAGCCACGACGGTGATGTCGCTCGTGCGCTTGGCGCACCCCCTCCCAACGCTGCTGAACGCCGCCGTCGCCGCCGCCCTCTCCACCGTTGCGGGGGCGCGAGCAGATCAGGCGGCGCTCGCCGCGGCAACGATGCTCGGGATCCACGCCTGCATCGGCTCGCTTAATGATTATTTTGATCGCCACCGTGATGCTGGTCGCGCGGAGAAGCCGTTGGCGAGCGGCACCGTACCGGCGCGATCCGCGCTCGTCATTGCCGCCGTTGGGGTGAGCTGCGGTCTTCTCGCTGCGGCACAGCTCGGTTCACTTGCGCTTACTCTCGCCGCCGCTGGCGCCACGCTCGGTCTTGCCTACAACGCTGGCATGAAGAGCACGCCGCTCTCCTGGCTCCCGTTTGCGCTTGGCGTCAGCATCATTCCGCCCTTCGCCTGGGCGGCGGCTGGTCTCAGCGCACCCTCGTCAATCGTTGGCCTCTCACTCGCTGCGATTCCTGGCGGTGCGGGTCTCGCGCTGCAGAATGGTCTCGCTGATCGCGTGCTGGATGCGCGCGCTGGGCTGCGCGGTGTGGTGGTGCGACTCGGTGAGCGACGTGCGCTCGCTCTTGCACTGCTCGCACACGGCGCGGCGATCGGGGTCGTCCTCACTGTTGCACCAGCACGGGTCGCGCCCGCTTCACTTGTGGTGGCAAGCCTGATGATGGCGACCGGCCTCGCCTGTAGCGGCGCCTCAACACGATGGGCGCGCCAGCGTGGCTGGGAGTTGAGCGCGCTCGGACTCGCCGTGGCCGCACTTTCTGTCGCACTCGCCACCGTTGAGGGGGTAGGCTAAGGCGCGCGGTACGCCGTGGGGGGATAGCTCAGGTGGTTAGAGCTCCGAGCTTATATCTCGGCGGTCCCTGGTTCGAGTCCAGGTCCCCCTACCAACTTCTCTTGGCGGTTCGCGCTCCTATCCGAATGCTACGAACCGATCACACTCACGCTGCCGTCGGTCTCCAAGATTGCGAGCGCGATCTTCTCCGTACTTGCAATGCCCGCCCGTCGCATCGCCACCTCAAGGTCCGCGTGTGACATTCCCGCCCGCGTCAGTCCATGTTGCGAGACGTGACCGTGTCGGACAAGGAGCACCGGCTCACCCTCAACACTCTTTCGCAGCGTGGGGAAGCGACCTTCAAGAAGGCGGAGTCCGCGCGCCAAGATCAGAATGGTGGTTGCTGCAATGAGGCCGCCGGCGAGCGATGTGTCAGGGCCAACCATCGCGTTCTGCACCGCATTCGCAATGATCAGGATCAGAACGAGGTCAACGCTGCGCAGCTGCGCCGCCTCACCTCGGCCGATGAGGCGGAGGCCGAAGAGGAGGAAGAGATAGACGACCACGGTTCGGAAGATGATGTCAAACGCAAAACTCATGAGCGGAGCATACTACTCAGATGAGTCGTCGAACCGCACTTGTTACGGGGGCCTCCTCTGGTATTGGCGAGTGCATCGCGCTGCAACTCGCTGAGCGCGGCTGGGACCTTGTCCTTGTGGCGCGCCGTGGCGATGAGCTGGCGCGCGTCGCCGCCGCGGCGAGTGCCAGCGGCGCAACAAGTCAAACGATCGTCGCCGATCTCGCCACTCCTGCCGGCGTCGCACTGATTGAGGCGCGCATTGCGGATAGCGCAGCACCACTTGATCTCGTTGTTAACAACGCCGGCTACGGAAGGTTCGGGAAGATCACCGAACTTGATGCTGAGGGCGAGTCAAACGAGATCGCAGTGAATGTCAACGCGCTGATGCGTCTCTCACGTGCAGCGCTGGTGGCGATGGCACCACGAAAGAGTGGCGCGATCTTAAACGTTGCTTCGGTTGCCTCCTTCCTCCCGTTCCCAGGATTCACAACCTACGCGGCGACAAAGGCATTCGTGCGCAGCTTTACGCTCGCCTTACATGAGGAGGCACGACCACTTGGCGTGCGCGTCACTTGCGTTGCGCCGGGCTACACGCCGAGCGGCTTTCAGGCGCGTGGCGGCCTCTCTTCTACGGCGGGACAACCGAGCTTCATGTTGACGAGCGCCGACTCAGTTGCCCGCGCAGCGCTCGATGCGGTTGAGGCGGGTCGCGCACTCGTTGTTCCAGGGCTCGTTAACGCGATCAGTGCGCGAATTCTAGGACTGATGCCGAGTGCGGCGCAGCGCAAGATCGGCGCGTTCATGTCGCAATTTACGCGCTAGCGCGAAACGCCAGCCGAGCGCCCTGAGGCTGCTGCCCCTTGCTTAGGAGCGGACGCTCCAGCTGACACCATCAGCCTGATCAACAAGTTCTACCCCGAGCGCCTCAATGGCGTCGCGAATCGCATCCGCATCTGCGTAGCGCTTCTCTGCGCGGGCGGCGGCGCGCAAGGCGATCAGACGATCCACCGCTGGGGCAATGAGATCACGCGCTGATGGGGCCGCGGGAGCTGTGTCGAGGACGACCTCTGGGCTCAGCGGCGCTGCGGCAGGGCGCGGTGCGTCGGCGTTAGGGAAGCGTGCCAAAAAGTTTGCGATTGATTCGGATGCGCCGCTATGCAGCGCCGTCTCACCGGATCCAGGGATGCGGATGGTAACGGCGCCCTTCCCGTGGATCGCAACGCTCTCGGTCGCGAAGTCAATGGAGAGCGCCGTATGTTCGTCAATGCCGAGCACGGCAACACCTGCCGGAAGCGATCGCTCAAGTTCGCGCAACTTGACATCACCGATGAAGCAGCGCGAGGTGTCGTGCGTAGCCCCTTCGGCGTTATTCCAGTGCGGCACAATGGCAACGCGAAGACCGAGCATCGTGCCGAGGAGATTCATGCCGCTGAGCCAGTGCGCGGGGAGCCCAGCCTTATAAATCTCATAGACGGGGATTGTTGACTCACTGCTCGCCGCAGCTGCTGCAGACGAGGTGATCAGCGTTGCGCCTGCACGGATGCGCGCAATGAGACGATCAACGATCGGTGTTCCAGCCCAGCGGAAGATGGCGCGCGACGGAGAACCAGGCCCGAGGAAGAGGAGGTTCGCCGCATCAAGTGCGGCGAGCGTTGTGGTGAATGCGGAGGGGGCGAGATCGGCGCCAGGGCGCTCCGTCTCCGGAAGTCCAACAACGGTGGTGGCGACACCAACCTTGGAGCGGAAGAAGACGGCGATCTTCTCGCCCATCTCGGCACGATTCGTCTGGAAGTCGTACGAGCCATCAAGCGCCACGAGCGACGGTGCTGCATTGCGAGGCGGCAGTGAGGCGACGAGCGCGCGATGGGTTGGAGCCATTGATGGACCGATCTCCCCTGAGCCGATCAAGACGATTCGCCCTGTTGCACCGTCACTTCTCATCTGGGGAGTATGGCGCAATCGGCACCGCTAGGATGCTGAGGTGGGACGACTGATCCTCTCTGGTGGCGGTTTTGGCGTTCGCGTGAACGCGTGGCCGGAGGCGCTCGGCTGGCTCGCCGCCGCTCCTGCGCCGATCAGCATCGCCTCACTCGCCTCACATGATGAGCGCCAGGCGGACGCACTCGTGAGACTCCTCGCCGAGCGCGGCTGCGAAGCGACGCTCTTCTCATCGGGAGATAGCGATCTAACCAACGGCACGATCTTTCTCTGCGGCGGTGACGCCACGCTGCTCGCTTCAGACAGTGCACGCGCCGCTCTGCTACGTCGCTGGATCGCTGAGCCGGGTCTGACAGTGATCGCCGATTCCGCCTCAGCGATGGCGCTCGGTCGGCGCGCAGCGTCATGCACCTGCGGTGGTCACGCAATCCGCACCGTCGCCGGCCTCGCAGCGCTCGGGCCGTGGAGCATCTTGGCGCATGCGGATGGTCCAGATGATGTACGCATCGCCGCACTGCGTGATCCGGATGTTGCAGGTGGCGGTGAGCAGCTCGCGCTACAAACTGGCGAGGCGGTGGAAGTGCTCGGCCTCCCTGACACGGTGCGCTTTGAGCGACTGGACTGGTCGGCGCGTTAAGTCGTCGCTACAGTGCCCGGCGGTTGACGTGTCGGCATCGTGCGCGGACAGGGCATCCACCGCAGTCTGGTCGGAGCGCGTCGCAGTGACCGCGACCGTGTCGGATCAGCGCCACGTGCGCCTCATACATGCGCTCAGGTGGGACCAGGTGGAGCCAGGCGTCGTGTGCAAACTTCAGGCTCGCCTTCTCTGGGATCAGGCCGATGCGTTTACTGACGCGCTCCACATGCGTGTCAACTGGCATCAGCGGCACGCCGAAACAGAAGAGCATCACGATTGATGCCGTCTTCGGGCCGATGCCAGGGATCGCCGTGAGCCAGTCGCGCGCGGCGAGTGGCTCCATCTCCTTAAGGAAGCTCAGGTCGTAGTCGCCGCTTTTCAACCGCGTCGCCTTCAGCGCCGCCTTAATGCGTGGCGCCTTCTGCGCCGCAAGGCCACCACTCTTGATCACGCTCGCCAGTTGGCGCACTGGTGCACGCTCAACCGCCGCCCAGTCTACGTATCGTTCGCGTAGCGCAGCAAATGCACGCGCCGCGTTGGTGTCGCTCGTGTTCTGACTGAGGATGGTCGTGACTAGTTCGCTAATCGGGTCGAGCCGCGGCTTCCAGCGCGGCCTCCCGTAGAGCTCGGCGAGCCCATCGAGTACCTCCGCCACAAGCCCAGGGCGCCGCTTTTCGAGCTGGGTTGCCCAGGCGCGCGCGGGGTCAGCGATTCGTCGTGCCATTTCCTGATCGTAGCGGCGCACACGCTCAATCTGCGGTCGCCACGCTCACTTCGTGCGGGTGCGCCATGCGCGCCGCCACTCGCGCGGTGGCGGGGGAGCCGCCATCCTCTTTGAAGCCTGGTCGGCCGCTGCGAGCCCATCGCAGCCCGCCCAGGGAGGGAGGACAACGAGATGGCTTCACGATCAACGGGCGGCGTACGTATCACCGTCCCAGCAACCTGGATCGCATCATGGACGCTCTACGACCTCGCCAACACGATCTGGTCGTACGGAATCTTCTCCTACGCGATCGGCCTCTATCTGACGAGCGAGCAGGGTCTCGGTGAATCACAGGGGAACCTGTGGCTGCAGATCTCGATTGCACTCTCCGTTGGCATCAATGCGTTGATCTCTCCAGCGATCGGAGCAATCTCTGACCGCGCTGGACGTCGCCTGCCGTATCTGCTCTTCTTCACCCTCCTCGCGATCATCCCTGCCATCTTCATCCCTTCAGTACCTGTTGGGTTTGGCGTTGTGCTCTTCTGCATCGCGAACTTTGGTTATCAATCGTCACTCGTCTACTACGACGCAACAATCAAGCTCGTCAGCACGCCAGAGAATCGTGGCTGGGTCTCAGGACTCGGCAACGGACTCGGCTACTTGGGGACGATCCTGATCGGCGTGATCATCCTCTTCGGTGGTCTGAGCGTTGAGCAGGTCTTTGTCTTGGCGCCTATCCTCTTCGGCGTCTTGGCAATCCCGATCTTCATCTTCATCAAAGAGGTTCCAGAGCCAGCAGGCAGGTCCTCAAACGGAGCTTCGCTGCTTGCGACCCTTGCCACCATTCGTGAGCTGAAGAAGTACCCAGGACTCAACCGATTCTTGACCGCGCGCTTCTTCTACACCGACGCGCAGAACACCGTGATTTCGATCATGGCGATCTTCGCCGTCCAGGCGGTCGGCTTCACGCAGAGTGAGGCGAACTACGTCCTCGTTGCCTTGGCAACAACGGCGGTGATCGGCGGACTTGTTTGGGGTCGCCTCACTGACAGCCGCGGACCAAAGGCGACGCTGAATCGCGTCCTCGCCCTTTGGGCTGTGGCACTCGTGATCGGCTCGCTCTTCGTCTCGCCGATCCCATTCATCGTTGCCGGCGTCATTCTCGGCTTCGGATTCGGTGGCCTCTCGGGTGCAGATCGCATCCTGATGTATCGACTCTCGCCACCGAAGCAGCTCGGCGAGTTCTACGGTCTCTACGGCCTAGTTGGCAAGGGATCACAGGTGCTCGGCGGCCTGCTCTACGGCGGCACGATCTTCTTCTTGCATCCGATCATTGGCAACGGTGCATACACCGTTGGGCTGCTGACGCTGCTCGCAACGATGCTTGTTGGCTGGTATCTACTGCAGGGCGTACCGGAGAAGCGCGAGGGCTAAGCGTCCGCTAAAGCGTGGAGCCGGCGCGCCGCTTAGGCGAGGAGGCTGCGGACGATGCGGGTGATCTCGCTCTGACGCGGCTTCCAGCCGAGGAGTGATGCCGCGCGAGAGATATCTGCAACGAGACGCGGTGGGTCGCCAGCGCGGCGTGGCTTGATCTGGACGTTGATCGTGCGCTTTGTTGAGCGCTCAACGGCGCTAATCGCCTCCTTGACGCTCGTGCCAACTCCGCTCCCGATGTTGATGGCGGCGTAGCCAGGCTTCGTTGAATCCTTGAGCGCGTACTTCACTGCGGCCACGTTGGCGGCGGCAACATCAGAGAGGTGCACGTAGTCGCGGAGTGCGCTGCCATCTGGCGTGGCGTAGTCGTCGCCGTAGAGCTCAAACGGCTCGCCGCTCTGGGCGGCATGCAGCAGTCGCGGGACGAGATGTGTCTCAGGTGTGTGGCGTTCACTGATCCGCTCGGTGCTCCCCGCAACATTGAAGTAGCGCAGGGCAACGGCGCGCAGCTCACCCGCCTCGGCAAATGAGCGCAGCGCGAGTTCAAAGGCGACCTTCGTTGCGCCATACGGGTTGATCGGATCGGGGGGTAGATCTTCACTCAGATTCAGGGCCGGCTGGGCGCCGTAGATGGCGGCGCTCGAAGAGAAGACGAAGGCGTTGATCCCCGCATTACGCACAGCGTCAAGGAGGTTGATGCTCGCCTGGACATTGACGTTGAAGTAGAGCTCAGGCTGCTCAGCGCTCTCCGAGACGATGCTCTTTGCGCCGCAGTGAACTACCGCATCAATCCGCGCGGTATGAAGGAGCTGCTCCACACGGTTACTGTCGCCGTAATCTCCTGTCTGAGCTGAGGCGGCATTCGGGATGGACTCAACGTGTCCAGTCGACAAGTTGTCAAGCACCACGACCTGGTAGCCGGCTGCGAGGAGCGCGTCGGCCGTTGCTGCGCCAACATAGCCGGCACCTCCGGTGAGCAGGATCGTTGCGCCAGGCTCTGTCATGCGCGGATTCTAGCGCTGCGCTGAGTTGCTATCGCTGCTTCTCGTGGAGCTGCTTCGCGGCAGCGGCGAGTGCGTCGCGGCGATTCTCTACCCGCCCATGTGCAACCTCTTGTAGCAGCTCCTCAAGGAGCGGCTTCACCCAGGCGCCGGGCTGCTCGTTGATCGCTGCGATGATCTCCCCTCCGTCCGCGGCAAGGTCACCTAGGAGAGCGGGGAGCTGCTGCTCGTCGGCGCGTTCACAGAGCGCAAGGAGTGTGGCGGCGGCTGGAGTTGCGCGACCCGCTGCAATGCGGCGACGTAGTTGGCGAGCGGCATCGCGCGGGTCACCACTCTGCGCCGCCGTGGCAATGCGATACGACGCAGCATCGATCTCTCCGCGCTCGGCGGCTGCGGCGCTGCGATCAGCTGCACGCAGCGCAGCAACAGCGTGCAACGTAGCGCGCGGCCTCCGCCACGAGGTCAGGATCTTTTCGACCACCGCGTCATCTGTAATGACTGCAAGCAGTTCGGCAAGCCTCCCGATCGGATCAAGCGCATCGAGGCTTCCGGTCTCGCCAATCGCAGCGACGCGGGTAGGGAGCTCCGCGACCCACGCAGCATGTAGTTCCGGTGCGATCTGCGCCGTGAGACCGAGTTCAAAGAGCGCCGCTAATCCAGGTGCTGGGTTCTCTGCGACGAGGATCCCGTCAATCTCAGCGCCGATCCGTTCACCAGAGAGCGTGGCGACGAGCCCAGCGTCACGGCGTATCGCCGCCGCTGTTGCCGGTTCAATCATTAAATCAAAGCGCGTCGCAAAGCGCGCGGCGCGGAGCATACGCAGCGCGTCCTCCTGGAATCGTTCGCCTGCATCACCTACGGCACGGAGTAGTCCGGCGGCAAGGTCTGCCGCGCCACCGAACGGATCAACAATGGTCCCAGAAGCAACAGGATCGCCGTGCGCACCAGAGGGGACGCCGAACGCCATCGCATTGATGGTGAAGTCGCGTCGTGCAAGGTCGCCTTCGATTGCGCCAAGGAAGGTGATCGCATCAGGCCGACGTGCGTCACTACTCGGTCCATCGGCGCGGAAGGTGGTGACCTCACGCACTCCCTTCGACGTTGGGATCCCAACGGTTCCGAATCGGTTCTCGTACTGCGCGTCAGGAAAGGCACTGCGCAGCTGGTCGGGCGTAGCGTCTGTGGCTAGATCCCAGTCGGCTGGGGCTCGACCAGCAAGCGTGTCTCGCACCGCGCCGCCAACAACGTATGCGGCAAAGCCCGCCGCGCGGAGTTGGCCCATAAGTTCTGCCACATCTTCTGGAACGGCGGCGCGAAGTGCCGCCTCGTGGCTCACGCGCCGCTCGCCGCCGCGCCCTCTCCAATGAAGAGGAAGTCGCGCCACGCGGAATATGCATCGTGGCGGAGGTAGGGGAGGAAGATCGCGTAGACATCGCAGCGTGGCTCATACGGGCGACGGCGCAACTGCAGGCCGGCCGCCTCTGGAAGTCGGTCGCCCTTACGGTGATTGCACGACATGCAGGCGGTCACCAGGTTCTCCCATGACCATGAGTCGCCACCGCGACTCTTCGGGACAATGTGATCAATGGTGAGTGAGACGCCAGCGCGACCACAGTATTGGCAGGCGTGCTTGTCGCGCGCGAAGATCTCTTTGCGGCTCAGCTTGGCGCGTGGACGCGGACGGCGGACGCGGTGTCGAAGTCGCACAACAGATGGCGCGGTCCAACTGCGCGAGGCGCTGCGGATCGGTTCACCCTCGGCGAGGATCTCCGCCTTGCCACCAAGGACCAGTCGGAAGGCGCGGGGGAGAGACGAGACGTTCAACGGCTCGTAGTCTTGATTTAAGACGAGGACCTCGCTGCTCATTGCCCGATCGTATCAGCCGCGCCGAGCAGTTCAATCGGGTCGCCCGAAACCACGGGCCCCTCACGCAACACCCGTGCGTACCAGCGGCTGTCCTCGGGGCGCACCTTATGGCTGACCCGAGCGATCCGCCAATCTTTGAAGCTCCCCGCGATGTTCTTGCAGGGGGCAGCCGGATCGCTCAACTGGATAATTGGCCCCGTGGCAGGGTCGCCGATGCGGAGACGGTCGCCACTCGCCAGCCCGCCAAGGTCAAGCCCGCTCAACGTGAGGTTTTCACCAATGGCGCCTGGATAGAGGTGATGGCCATCGGCGTTGACGCGACGAATCTGTTCTACGCCAAACAGGCAGACCGCCTTCTCTGGTCCACCGTGCACCGGCTCCTTAGTGCGCTGACCATCGCCAATCAAGCCACGCGTTGTAATGAGGGTGCGATCAATTGGTCGCTTCGGAACGCCACCGGGGTGCGAGACATTAATGCTGGCGATCTGGCCGCGGCTCCCCGCGGCGAGCCGAGGAACCTCATGCCGCCCCGCGGCGAGGTCGTCCATTCGACCCTCCTGGTCCCCCTCCGCTGGCGCTGGCGTCTCACTCATAGCGGTGATCTTACGCGAGCCAGTACTTCATTCAAAGTAGTCGCGCACGGCAGCGATACGATGCACTTGGTAGCGAGCGATCGCCTCTTTCAGGTCCGCCTCTTCTGCGAGGACGCGGCCCACGAGTGCCGGGATCTCCTTGCGGCGGCGGTATGCGAATCCGATCCCGTGCCTTGCGATGTCATCGCCGAACCCAGTCCCAGCAGGGGCAATCAGCGGGATGCCGTGGTCAAGCGCGCCCCACATGAGTGCAGATCCTCGGCCGCGATAGCGATCCACCTCGTACGGCAAGATAATGACGCTGGCGTCAGCGAACTGTGCGTGCAACTGATCTGGTGGGAGGCCGCTGTCGCAAAGTAGCACATCAGGAGATTTGCGCAGCTCGTTAATCATTATTGGAGAGCGCAAACGTCCCTTTTTCCCAATCTGCACTGTATACCTGGCGCTAGATCCGAGTGCAGACCTGAGGCCGCTAACGATCTCTTGGCTGCGGTGACTTCCTTGCTCGGGTCGACTTGCATAAATGTAAATGTGGTTCTTATTGCTAGTAGATTTTGCGTTTGAGGTGCCGCATCCAGTTACCTCTTTCGGCCACGGCACCCATGAAACCGGAAGCCCCGCGATCTCTGAGTATCTTTGCGCCATTGACTCAACCTCAACGCCAAACTTCAGGTCTACCGCCCCAGCCCGATCACTCCACCGCCTCAGCTGCAATCCAAAATAGCTTGGGTGGAGCGCGCGCCGCTCCTGTCCCTGTGAGCTGAAGCGGATGCGGAGCTTCACGCGGCTTGTAGCGCCAGCGATGCGCTGGATTTCCGCAGTATTTCTGATGATTGTTTCTGCGGTAACGGGGATTGCGGTGGAGATAAAGATTGTGACTTGGTGATTATCCTTAGCCACTGCACTTAGCATTGCGCCTAGCTCATCATGTTGATGTGCTTCCCAATTATCCCGCATGAGCATTGACCCAAGGGCACCTGAAAGTAGTGGGTCACTTGCGCGTACGAGGAGGCTTCGCGCACGTAAAGGAAGTGAGCGGGCCGGGTCAACCATTGGCTCCTTCACCAAGTGGACTGTGTCGATGCCAATGAGGTCCTGAGGGGCCTGATTGGCGATCAGGAGGGTCTCTCCCGCCCAGTATTCACCAAAGCGTTCAATCGCCTCCGTCCAATGCCCCATGCCGTGCTCAAGGGTGGCACGAGAACCCCCAGTGTTAAGGAGGTGAGTTAGTCCTGGCTCAATGAGGACAAGGAGAGGCTGCACCCCCTTAGCCTATCAGGCGTTGCCGAGGAGAATCAATGTAAACTGCTGCCATGAGCAGGTCAGCTGAACGTTCATGAAACAGTCGCTCACCATCGTCGTTGAGTGGGAAAATGCGATTGCAGACCAATCTCGCGCGCTTCAGATGCTTAGCTGCATTGGCCGCGAGCTAAGAGAACTTGGGCCAGAACACTTTAGCGGAGTAGAAATCATCTCTGGCTATGACCCAACCGGGATACGATTAGAAGTGATTGAAGGAATGTTGCGTCAAGGTCTCGGCGTGATTCCATGGATTGATATCCGAAACATACCTCTGCCTGGCAGGGACTATTATCAGATGAAGAATGAGTGCGCGCTGGAGAGCCACGGAGAGATTGTGCTTTTGCTCGACAGCGATGTGATTCCTTCGCCAGGGTCGCTCAAAAAGCTGACTGAGGCATTTGAAGATTCCGAAGTACAGATCTGCGCAAGCGCTGTCCATCTTGCAAACGGCTCACTACTAGAGAAAACCTTGGCTCTGATCTGGGCTTTTGAACTTCCTTCAGCAGAGATCGGCATTAAAAAGATAGGTTCATTTTTTGTCAACTGCGTGGCATATCGGAGAGGGGTGCTGCTGAAGTTCCCATTTCCTTCATCTGGCGGAACAGCGCGCGCATCCTGCGCCGCGCACGTACGTGAACTCCGCGCTGCAGGCATTCCTATGCACCGACGGATGGACGCCCATGTTGAGCACCCAGCGCCTAAAGGATTTTACGAGTTTGTTGAACGCGCGCTTGCGCGCGGGCGAGATAAGGTCCTTGCTAGCAGAAAGCCATTCTGGAAGAACGTTGTTCTCGAGATAAAGAGGGGACTTGGGATGATTACGAAGCGCCATAAGCTCGTGGGCATTAGGTCTTACCAGCTACCTTCGGTGTTAGTACTTTCTAGTGCGTGGTGGCTTTTGTTGATGGCTGGTGGTATCGCCACCTTTATTGCTCCGAAGCAGATGCGGAAGCGCTTGCAGTTGTAGGCGCCTCGTGAGAGGCTAGGGCTATGGCAAAGCGCAACGCACCAGCAAAGGCGAAGGTCGCCAAATCTACCTGGGCAACGAAGCGCGGCCTTGCGCAGATGCTCAAGGGCGGCGTGATCATGGACGTGGTGACGCCGGCTGAGGCGAAGGTCGCCGAAGAGGCGGGCGCCGTAGCGGTGATGGCACTGGAGCGCGTCCCGTCTGATATTCGACGTGATGGCGGCGTGGCGCGTATGAGCGACCCCGACATGATCAAGGGGATCCAGGCGGTCACCTCCATCCCTGTCATGGCGAAGGCGCGCATCGGTCATCACGTAGAGGCGCAGATCCTTGAGGCGCTGAACGTTGACTACATTGACGAGTCTGAAGTGCTGACGCCGGCGGACGACCGATTCCATATCAATAAGCACGAGTTCCGCGTCCCGTTTGTCTGCGGCTGCAAGGACCTCGGTGAGGCGCTCCGTCGCATCAGCGAAGGTGCGGCGATGATGCGCACCAAGGGCGAGGCGGGCACGGGAAATATTGTCGAAGCGGTGCGTCACATTAGGACGGTGAAAGAGCAGATTGAGGCGCTGAAGGGGCAGAGCGAGAAGCGCCTCCGCGCTGCCGCTAAGGAGATGCGCGTCCCCTACGAACTCGTGAAGCTCACCATGAAGGCGGGGCGACTCCCAGTGGTGAACTTTGTTGCGGGTGGCATTGCAACGCCAGCCGATGCGGCGCTCTCCATGTGGCTCGGCGCTGATGGCGTCTTTGTTGGATCAGGCATCTTCAAATCAAAGAGCCCAGCAAAGACTGCGGCCGCAATTGTCCAGGCAACAACGCACTGGGCGAACCCTGCGATCTTGGCCGAAGTCTCAGCGGGACTCGGCGAAGCGATGAAGGGGATCGAGATGCGCACGATCCCAGATGCGGAGCGACTCTCCTCTCGCGGCTGGTAACTGATGGCCGGCGCATCGCGTCGTAAACGGCAGCCAGTCATCGGCGTGATGGCGGTGCAGGGTGACTTCCGCGAACACCTCGACACACTCGACGCAGTCGGCGCTGTTGGTCGAGAGATCCGTCTCCCCGCAGATCTTGATGGCGTTGATGGACTGATCCTTCCCGGTGGCGAGAGCACGGCGATGCGCAAGCTCTATGCGCGCTGGGGACTCGTTGCACCAGTTAAGGCACTTGCAACGCGCGGCGCACCAATCCTCGGCACCTGTGCTGGCGCAATCCTGCTCGCAACGAAGATTGCTGACGGTGACGAGCCCGTCCTCTCACTCATAGACATGGAGGTGCGACGCAATGCGTTCGGTCGGCAGCTCGATTCGTTTGAGACGGAGTTGAAGATGCAGAGCCTGAAGGCGAGTGGCGGCCCTACAACTCTTCGCGCCGTCTTTATTCGTGCGCCAGAGATCCTGCGAGTTGGGCCGGCAGCGAGTGTGGTGGCACAACTTGAGGGGGGCGAGATTGTTGCGGCGCGACAGGGGAACGTGGTGGGGATCTCGTTCCATCCGGAGATTGCAGGCGAGACACGTCTGCATCGCTGGCTCGTGGAGCAGGCGGCGACGACGCGTCGCGGGTGAACCGTGTCACCGAACGCTGAGGGTGCTCCGCGCGTCCGTCTCGCACGCATTACTGACCTCACCGCACTCGTAGAGATCTCGCGGCGCGCACAGCGCTCACTGCACGAAGGGAGCGGCGAGATGCGCTCGCTCGGCCTTCCTCTTGGTCCCGCCGCGTTGAGTCTCTATCAACTCTTCCGCATGCCGCTCAGTCTGATTCGTTCGTCTGACTCCATCTGGATTCATCAGCGTGGCGCCTTTGCCGATGGGCTTGCACGCGTGGAGCGCGACGAGCGTGGCGACTGGACGATTGTTGAGTTGGATGCGGTAGATGATGCGGCGCGTGCGCGACTTCTCGCTCGCGTTGCGCGCGAAGCGGGTCGACACGGAGTTGTACGCCTGCATGTTGCCTGTGCGGAAGATGCGGAGACCCTGCTGCTCCTCAGTAGTGCCGGATTTCAGCCATATGCGCGCGAGACGCTCTACCTGCGGAAGGGGGGCTCACTGAGCGCTACAAGTCCTGCGAGCACTACGAGCGCTGCGCGTGCTCTGCTGCGTCCAGCGCAGGCGAGTGATGCACTTCGCATTGCGCAACTGATGTCAGTGACCACGCCGCCAGCCGTCTCACGGATGGAGTTGATCGACGCGCGGGAGTGGGAGCGCGCCGCCGCTGGAACATGGGCACCGCGTGCGAGCATCACGCCGCTCCTTCGGCTGGCAGAGCAGAGCGCCTTTGTGGTGGATGGCGCGGCGGACGAGATCAGTGCGTGGCTACATCTTGGTGTGGCACGTGAGATTGGCGAAGCGCATCCGCACGCGCTACGCATCAGCCTCCTCCCTGGCGTTGATGCGGCGCCACTCATTCAGGCGGGGCTCGCCGAGATCGCAGAGCGGGCGACGCGCGCTGGAACGGCCGAGAACGGCGTCCTCGCGGTGGTGCGCAGCTATGAGGGGGGACTCGGTGCAGTGCTCACGGCGCAGGGCTTCACGGCTATTGGTGATCTGCGCCTCGCCGTGCGTGATGCACGAGCGCGCGTCACCGCCCCAGGGATGCTCCCCGCGATCGGCTGACTCTCACGCAGACTCGGACGCAGTGTTACCGAGCCGTTCACTCGGTTGCCGCGCTAGGATTGCGCCAATGAGCCTTGCCAAAAACCCCCACGACGGAGCCAGCGCAGCACTGGAGCCCACGGTCGTGCAGGAAGAGGCGATCGTCGACAATCTCGACCTCCTCCTCGACTGCCTCCCTGGAGAAATCATTGCGAGCGTTCGTGAACTCTCCACGCGCGAAGAGTTGGCCGCCGGTCGCGACGGACTCCTTGAGATCGTCATGGACCTTGGCCGACGACCAGAGGCGCGACTCACCTCTGGTGATGTGACGCTGCTCGAGCGCGAGGTAACCGAAGAAGATTTGTCGTGGGTGATCTCACGCATCGGTGATTTTGGTGGAGATAATCGCGCCGGCATTGAGCGCACGCTGCACCGCATCTCGGCGATCAGGAATCGCTCTGACCGTGTCGTTGGCCTCACCTGCCGCGTTGGGCGCTCAGTGTTCGGCACCATTGAGATCTTGCGCGACCATATTGAATCAGGGAAGTCGATCTTGATCATGGGACGACCTGGCGTAGGGAAGACGACGATGTTGCGCGAAGCGGCACGCGTCCTCGCCTCTGAATTCTCCAAGCGCGTGGTGGTGGTAGACACGTCAAACGAGATCGCCGGCGACGGTGACATCCCACACCCAGCGATTGGGAAGGCGCGCAGGATGCAGGTGAGCTCACCAGAGCGCCAGCACCTGGTGATGATCGAGGCGGTGGAGAATCACATGCCAGAGGTGATCGTCATTGACGAGATCGGCACGGAGGCTGAAGCGATCGCGGCGCGCACTATCGCTGAACGTGGTGTGCAGCTGATCGGCACGGCACACGGCAATAGCCTGGACAACCTGATGTTGAACCCAACGCTCACCGACCTGATCGGTGGGATTCAGAGCGTGACGCTCGGCGATGACGAGGCGCGACGACGACGCACGCAGAAGAGTGTTCTGGAGCGGAAGGCGCCACCAACGTTTGACGTGGTGGTGGAGATCATCGACCGCGATCACATCCTGGTGCATGAAGATGTTGCGGCAACCGTTGACGCGCTGCTGCGTGGCGATGCCGTTGCACCAGAAGAGCGTTGGCGCGATGAGGCTGGCGTGCATCGCACCCAGCAGCGGATTCGCCCAGGCGCGCTTCCCGGCATTGAGCAGCGCCGTTTCGGTGGGCTAACGCCGCATGAGGATCGTCGCGATCGCCGCGACAGTCGCGACAGCCGTGATGAAGGACAGGGTGGCTGGCGGAAGCACCGCGAACGTTCGCGTCGCGGCGCGGAACTGTACGACATGCGTCACCCAGCGGCAACGATTCCAGGTGGAACCGCCGCCCCCGTGATGCCAGCACTCGGCGCGGCGCCTGCCTCAGGAAGTTGGCGACCGTCGCGCGGTTGGGTGAACGGCGTGACGATGGCGAGCGCGGTCTCGGAGATGGATAACGAACCTGCTGCCCGCACCGTAGATGGCGGTAGGATTCCTGCGGCGTGGGATGACGCACCAGATGCAGATGACGAAGAGCGGAGCGAGAGCGCGCTCCCCGAGTTGCGCATCTACGCGCACGGAATCTCGCGAAAGAAGTTGGAGATTGCGATTCGTGAGCTTGGACTTCCGGCCAGCACGGCGCGCGGCCCAGAAGACGCGGACGCGGTGATGACGATTCGTAACGAGTTCAAGCAGCGCGGCGTGCAGCTGGTTGAGGCGGAGCGCCGTGGCGTCCCAATCCATGTACTGAAGTCGAACGCCGCGGCACAGATGGAGCGCGCCCTACTGGCGCTCTACGACCTTCCAGATGATCCGCGCGAGATGGCGCTGCGTGAGGCGGCGAACGGCGTGGAGGAGGTGCTCCGCACTGCGCACCCGGTTGAACTTGCACCGCAGAGCGCCTTCATTCGCCGACTACAACATCAACTCGCTGGCGAGGCGAACATCACCAGCAGTTCGCGTGGTCGCGATCCGCACCGTCGCGTACGCCTTGAACCGCCAGGGCGCGCTTCGAGCACGCCGCGCCGCCGCCGCTAGTAGCAGGTAGACGGCAGCATGTTCATCAGCTTTGAGGGGCCAGACGGCTCGGGTAAGTCAACACAGATCGCGCTGCTCGCTGAGCAGCTGCGTAGCGCTGGGCGTGAGGTGGTCACCGTGCGCGAGCCTGGCGGCACGCCGGCGGGCGAGAAGATCCGCGCCATCCTCCTTGGTGAGGGGGGCGCCGTTCCAGTAGACCCACGCGCCGATGCGCTCCTCTTCAACGCCTCGCGCGCGCAACTCGTTGCGGACGTGATTGAGCCGGCGCTGGCACGCGGTGCCGTGGTGATCGCCGACCGATTCGCCGATTCAACACTCGCCTATCAGGGATACGGGAGTGGCCTCCCAGTAGAGGAGTTGCGCGGCATGATTCGTTTCGCCACCGCCGGACGCACACCAGATCTGACGCTCCTCCTCGACCTCCCCGCAGAGCACGGCCTCGCCCGAAAGTCGGGGAGTAACCGTACACGCTTTGAAGAGGGCTTCGATGCCGCCTTCCATGAGCGCGTGGCGATAGGCTTCCGCAGCCTCGCCGCCGCTGAGCCGGCTCGCTGGCGCGTCCTGGACGCGAGCGCGGAGCAGGGGGCACTCGCCGCAGAGATCGCCCAGATCGTTCAAGGGGCACTCGCCGCCAAGCGCTAACGCGGCTCGCCGCTACACTTCCTCAATGGTGCCCCAACTCACCTCCAAGGTCGACAACCTCCGACCCGCCTACGGGTTTGATGACATCTCGCTCGCCCCAGGCACCGACACCGCAGATCCATCGGATGTTGACCTCTCGCAAAACTTCTGCGGCATCCCACTCGCCGTGCCGATCATGGCGTCGGCGATGGATGCGGTCGTCTCACCTACAACTGCAGGCGTACTGCACAAGCTCGGCAGCTTGGCCTGCATCAACCTTGAGGGCCTCTGGTTCCGCTACGACGATCCAGCGTCACACTTCGCCGCAATACGTGCCGCAGCGAAAGGTGATGTGCAAGAGCTCTTCGCCAGGCTCTACGCGGAGCCGGTAAAAGAGGCGCTGATTGCGCAGCGCATCGCAGAGATTCACGCCACAGGTTCGCCAGCCATGATCGCGGCAACGCCGCAGGCGATCGGCAAGTTTGGCGACGCAATCATTAAGGGTGGCGCAGATCTGCTGGTGATCCAGAGTCAGGTCTCATCGGCGCGACATATTGCCACTGGCTACGCACCGCTGGAGCTTGCCGACTTTGTGAAGCGGAGCAGCATCCCCGTTGCAGTGGGGAACACCACCAACGCTGAGGCGGCGTATTCACTGATGGAGCAGGGTGCCGCTGCGATCTTCGTTGGCGTTGGACCGGGGAACGCCTGCACCACGCGCGAGGTGCTCGGCATCGGCGTGCCGCAGGTGACCGCGGTGAGCGACGTTGCCGGTGCGCGCGATGCCTACATGAAGGCGACCGGCCGCTACGTTCCAGTGGTGGCTGACGGCGGAATTCGAAAGGGCGGCGAGATCGCCAAGGCGCTCGCCGTTGGTGCGGACGCGGTGATGATCGGTTCGCCGCTTGCGAGATCAACTGAAGCGCCAGGCGGCGGATTCAACTGGGGGATGGCCGCCTCATCACCAACGCTGCCGCGCGGCACCCGCATTGAGGTGGGGATCGCAGGGAGCATGGAGCAGATCCTCAACGGACCGTCGCGCGTCACCGACGGAAGCGAAAACCTTGTTGGTGCGGTGCGTCAATCAGCGGCGGCACTCGGCGTCCAGACGCTCGCCGCATTCCGCGATGTTGAGGTGATCTACGCGCCGGCCGCGGCGACCGAAGGGAAGAGCTGGCAGCGTGGCCGCTGAAGCTGGCTCTGCGACAAGCGTGCACGCGGGTGGAGTTGAGACGGGCGGCATCCTCGTCTTGGATTTTGGGAGCCAGTTCGCGCAACTGATCACGCGCCGCGTCCGCGAGATGAACGTGCATGCGGCGCTCGTGCCATTCGACCTTCCAATCAGTGAGATCCTGGCGCGCAAGCCGGCTGGCATCATCCTGAGCGGCAGCCCCTTCTCCGTGTATGACGACGCAGGGCCAAAGCCAGACGCCGCCCTCTGGAGCGCCGGCGTTCCGATCCTTGGCGTCTGTTACGGCGTGCAACTGATGGCGCAGCAGCTCGGTGGTCGCGTCGGACCGTCCGCTCGGCGTGAGTATGGACCCGCCGACATCAGCATCAGTGCCGCAGAGAGTCCACTCTTTGATGGACTCGGCGCGTCCGGTGAGGAGCGCGTCTGGATGAGCCACGGCGACTCGATCATTGATGCGCCGCCAGGCTTTACGGCACTTGCAACAACAGACTCCACGCCGTTCGCCGCGCTCGCCGACACGGCGCGCAACCTCTGGGGGATCCAGTTCCATCCGGAGGTGGTGCACACCCCGAGCGGGAAGCGGCTGCTACAGAACTTCGTGCTCGGAATCGCAAAGGCGAAGGCAACCTGGACGCCAGGGCGACTCGCGGAGGACGCGGTTGCGGCGATTAAGGCGCAGGTCGGCCCAACGGATCGCGTCCTCTGTGCGCTCTCTGGCGGCGTTGACTCCGCCGTTGCGGCGGCGCTCGTCCATAAGGCGATCGGCGATCGACTCACCTGCGTCTACGTGGATCACGGCCTGATGCGTAAGCGCGAGTCGGAGATCTTGCGTGAAGTGTTCGCCGAACAGCTTGGGATGAAGATCATCATGGTCGACGCGCAGGAGCGATTCCAGCATGCGCTTGAAGGGGTGGTGGACCCTGAAGAGAAGCGGAAGATCATCGGACGAGAGTTCATTCGCGTCTTTGAAGAGGAGTCGGCTCGGGCCGGCGACTTCAAGTTCCTCGCGCAGGGGACGCTCTACCCGGATGTGATCGAGTCAACCTCAAAGGAGACGAAGTCTGCGCAGAAGATCAAGACGCACCACAACGTGGGCGGCCTCCCAGATGATCTGAAGTTCGAACTCGTCGAGCCACTCCGCGCACTCTTCAAGGACGAAGTGCGCGCCGTTGGCCTGCAGCTTGGACTCCCTGAGAGCGTGATCTTGCGTCAGCCCTTCCCAGGTCCTGGACTTGCAATTCGCATCCTTGGCGAGGTGACGCGCGAGCGCCTCGACACACTGCGCGAAGCGGACTGGATCGTCATTGATGAGATCAAGGCGGCGGGGCTGTATCGCAGCATCTGGCAGTCGTTCGCCGTGTTGACGCCGCTTCACTCAGTTGGCGTAATGGGTGATGGCCGAACGTACGGCAACGTGCTGGCGATTCGCGCAGTGACGAGTGAAGACGGGATGACCGCCGATTGGGCTCGCCTCCCGTATGACCTGATGGCAAAAATTTCTTCGCGCATCGTGAACGAAGTGCCGAACGTAACGCGCGTTGTCTATGACATCACCTCCAAGCCGCCCGCAACGATTGAGTGGGAGTGAGTAACGGAGTGGAGAACTCGGCGGAGCGGCTGCCGCTCCCAGGGACGAGCTTCCTGAAGGTGCGACCGATCGTGATTGAGGGGCGCGCCGAGGGGGAGATCCGCGCCGGAGCTGCGCAGCCGAGCACCATGCCCGATGGCTGGTGGATCGCCCTCTTCTGGGTACAAGACGGTGACGGCGTGGTGAGCTGCCGCGAAGTAGCGCCGCTCGCCGGACCTCCGCCGATCTCACCCCTTGAACGTTATGGAGCCTTAATGACGAATGGCCTCGGTGACCTTCTCGCCGTAGAGGAGGGGCGCTCCTGCCTCAAGTTACGACTCGTTGGTGAGGCGGCGCAGTCGAGCGAGCCGTGGCGCCGCCCCCTCGCACTCCAGGTTGCGGCGAAGTGGGATCCGATGCGAGTCGCTACGATGAGTGGGTCGAAGGTCGCTGAGGCGGCGCTCGATGCGTTTGCGCGAGCCGTTGAGGTGGCGCACCGGCCGTAAGGGTGAACAACACGGAGGAGACGACGTGACGGATCCATTCAAGGACTTCCTTGAGGAACTCGAGCGCCGACGCAGTGGCGGCGAGAGCCCAGCCGCGGAGAACGCCAATGCGGCTGGCACCAACGTTGACGGCGCCGACGAAGGCACCCCACCCCCTTCGCGCCCCCGCGCACGACGTCCCGCATCTGGGGGCGGCACCAACTTCACGCGGCCCAAGTTGAGCCTGCGCTCACTCTTCTTCCCGATCCTCGTTGGGCTCTTCTTCATTGGCGGCCCGATCATCGGGCTGCTCACTGATGCACGATGGTTTGAATCACTCGGCGCAGGCGCACTCTTCTGGCAGCGCCTGCAGATTCAAGGGACGCTCCTCGTCGTCGCCGCGCTCGCCGCGCTCGCCTTCCTACTGATTACCGTTCTCCTCGCTGGACTGATCTCGCGTCGCCAAGGGGGCGGTGACGCTTCCGGCACGCGGCAGCAGACGAGCGAGACGCGTCAAGATCGGCCACCACTCGTCAACGAGCGCGGGCAGATCCGCATCGACGGAATCGGCGATGCCCTGCGCGATCTCTTCGCCTCCAGTGGCGGAGCGAACCTGGGCGGCGAAGGCTCTGCCGTGGTGCGCGTTGGGAACGGTGCGCTGCGCGTTGCTGCGGTAATCGTTGCGCTGATTATTGGTGCGCAGGTTGCGGCGAACTGGGAGGCGATCAGCCTCTGGCAGCACGCCGTCACGTTTGATCCGAGCGGCACCCCAGTAGTGGATCCGGCCTTCGGTCGTGACATCTCCTTCTATCTCTTTGAGCTACCGATCTTGCGCCTGGCGCAAGGGATCGTGGTGACGCTGCTGCTTGCAGGAACGATCCTCACTGCGCTGCGCTACCTCCCATCCATTGGTGCTCGTGGACTCGGCTTCATTGGCGCGCTCCCGCGCCTCCACCTCGCCCTCCTCGTTGGTGGGATTCTCCTCGCCACCGCATATGGCTATCAGCTGGATAAGTTGGAACTTGTCTACTCATCCACTGGCGTTGCCACTGGTCTCTCCTATGCGGATCAGGCGGCTCGACTCCCAGGCCTAGACATCCTTACTGGGATCGCCGCACTCGCCGCCGCCTTCCTCATTGGAGCGGCACTGACCCGTTCCACCTGGCCACTCGTCCTAACCGGCGTTGTCTGGATCGGCGCATCGGGGATCTTCGGTGGCCTCTACCCAGAGTTTGTGCAGCGCTTCCAGGTGCAGCCGAACGAGTTTGCGCTTGAGGAGCCATACATTGCCAACAACATCAAGATGACGCGCCTCGCTTTTGGGTTGGACGGCTGGAGTGAGGCGCAGTACGACGGCGAGGCGGAGCTGACGCCAGAGGCGATTGCGAAGGATTCCGCCACGTTTGCCGACGCCCGACTCTGGGACTACCGACCGCTGCAGCAGACCCTTGACCAGTTGCAGACGGTTCGCCAGTACTACAACTTCTCGGACGTGGATGTTGATCGATACGAGATCAACGGCGAGCAGCGACTCGTGATGCTCTCCGCGCGCGAACTGAATCCGCAGCGTGCGCTGCAGTCCTCAACGTGGGTGAATCGCCGCATCGCCTTCACACACGGCATTGGCGTGGCGATGGTCCCTGTTGCTGGCGTCGCATCTGGCGGACTCCCACAGCTCATCATTCGTGACATCCCGCCCGTCTCAACAGACGGTGCGCCGGAGGTGACGGAGCCGCGTATCTACTTCGGTGAGCTGGATGATGACTGGGTGGTCGTTGGCGCCAAGACGCCTGAGTTTGACTATCCGGTCGGTGAGGGTGCGGATGATGGAACAACTGCAACTGACGCCACCACCACCTGGAGTGGGAGTGGCGGCATCTCGCTGAAGACGTTTGCGGACCGGCTCCTCTTTGCGGCGCGCCTCGGCGACTTCAACCTCCTCATCAGCGATCAGATTACGGCGGAGAGTCAGCTTCTCTGGCGCCGCACCATTAGTGAGCGCATCAGTGCCCTCGCCCCATTTGTCAGCTGGGATAGCGATCCGTACCTTGTGATCCGCGAGGATGGCGGCCTCAGCTACATGGTGGATGGCTATACGGTGAGCGATCGCTTCCCGAACGCGCAGTTCTTCGACCCATCCGTCTTGGCATCGAACAGTTTTGATCGACCGGCAAACTACATTCGCAATAGCATCAAGGCGACGGTGGATCTCTATACCGGCGAGACGAAGATCTACATCGCCGACGCATCAGATCCGCTCGCTCGTGCCTGGAGCGGCGTCTTCCCTGGCCTCCTCCGCCCACTTGACGAGATGCCACAGGACCTGCGCGCCCACCTTCGTGTTGGCGAGGCGGGCTTTGATGCTGCAACGCGCGTCTACGCGCGCTATCACGTCACCGATCCGCAGACCTTCTATCGCCAGGATGATGTGTGGACGGTTCCAGAGTCTGCTGCAGGATCGCAGTCACTACCGGGCGAGGCCTACTATGTTCGCGTTCGACTCCCTGGCCAAGAGGCAACGGAGTTCGCGCTGATTCAGCCGCTCGTTCCAACCAGCCGACCGAACATGATCGCCTGGGTTGCGGCACGCAACGATGGTGAGAACTACGGGCAGGTGGTGAGCTACCGCTTCCCGAAGGACACCTCCGTCTTCGGTCCGAGCCAGGTTGGCGCACGCATTGATGCGGATCCGATCATCTCAGCGCAGACCACACTCTGGGATCAGTCTGGTTCGCTGGTGACGCGTGGCAACCTGATCGTCACACCGATCGGCGACACGCTCGTCTACCTGCAGCCCGTCTATCTGCAGTCAACATCAAGCTCCTTCCCAGAATTCCAGAAGATTGTTGCGGCAACCTCAACCAAGGTTGTCTGGGGCGACACGTTGGCGCAGGCGCTCAACCTCCTCGTTGGCGGTGGGGTGGTTGATCCAGGCGGCGGAACGGAGCCAACCGATATCAGCGGCTTGGTGACACGCGCCTCGCAGCTCTACACGCAGTCACAAGAGGCGCTACGTAGCGGTGACTTTAGTCTGTACGGCGAGCGCATCGCGGAACTGAAGCGCGTGCTCGACACGCTTGCTGAGCTGACGGCCGGAACAAACCCGTAAATGGACGCCCGCCCGCGACCGGGCCTTCTTCAACTGGAAGGTCGTGAGGCACCAGCGCTCTACGTCCTTGGTCTGCTCGCAAGCGTTGGCGGCGGCTCACTCTTCTTCGCTGCGATCGCAGGGGCGGGTGAGGTGGCGCTTGCTGTCAGCCTTCTCGCCCTCAGCCTTGGACTGATCGGACTGAGCGGTGCGTCCGCACTGCAACGCTCCGTTGACACACCAGCGTGGAGCTGGCGTGGCCCGGGGCCACTCGCGATCTTCTGGTCGGCGCTCCCACTCGCGATCCTTGCCCCTGCGCTGCTCCTGCTCCTCTTTGCACCGTTCGGCGGATTTGGGCAGTTGGACGCCGCGTCGGCAACGCTCGCGATCGCGCTCAGCACGAACCTCGCCACAACCCTCGTCGTTGCCCTCATCGTGGTTGGGACCGGTGCGGCGCGATGGAGCGAGATAACAGGCGAACACAGCATCCCTTCACCAAACCTCCCCGTCGCCGACCGGCGCGGCGGCGCACTCGGCGACGTTGCCTGGGGGCTTGCACTCACGGTGCCAATAGTTGTTGCGGCGGCGCTGTTTAGCGCACTGCTGATTCAGAGTACGGGTGCGGTTCCAGAGTCGCCGCTCCCACCATCAGGCGACAGTCGCGCACTTCTGATCAACCTACTGAGTGCGGTGATCGTTGCGCCGATCGGCGAGGAGATTCTCTATCGCGGCGTGATCGCGCAGGCGTGGGGTCGTCAGTCAGGCGCGCGTCGCGCGATCGTCTTCTCCGCGATCGTCTTCGCCTTTGCGCACACGCTCAACATTGGCGGTGAGAGCATCGGCGACGCGCTCGCTGTTGCTGGTGTCGCCTTTGCGATTCGACTTCCACTTGGCTTGGCGCTCGGTTGGCTCTGGGTGCGTCGTCGCTCACTCCTCGCCACGATCGTTCTGCACGCTGCGTATAACGCGGTGCTCGTTCTCGCCACTTTCGCGGCGTAACTTCGGCGCGGCGTAGCCCTGCGAGATCTCCACACTCCGCGCGTACTCGTGCGCTACGTGTGCGCTACACGGCGCCGCCCATAGTGGCGATGCCTTCGGTGGCGTAGCGGGAAAACGGCGGGCTCGCCGCGTCACCGAAGGCACCAGATACTAGCGGAGGTGAGTGTGACGATCGCAGAGAGCCCAGAAACCAATACAACCATCGGAGCGACGCATGGTGACGACAGCCTCCTCGCGGCAATCGAAGTGCTCGCGGGAATACCTGGGCTTGCCGATCGCCTTCACGGCGCACTGAACGGTGAGCCGGAGCAGCTTTTTCAGGCGCGCATCGGTGCGCGACTGGTTCGTGCAGGGCTCTCTATCGAAGAGTCGGAACGTGTACAGCGGGTGATGCAGGCGTTAGAGGCGGCGTCCACGTGGTGGCCGGCGGGGCGTCAACGAGTGCAGTCGCCGGCGGACCTTGCTGCGCTCGCTACGCCGCTGCTTGCGCGGCGTGAGCAGGAGGAACTTCACGTAGCTGTGGTTGATGGACGTAACGGGCTGCTCGGTTTGCACCAGGTATATGTAGGAACGGCGACGGGGACGAGCGTGCGCATCGCCGAACTGCTCCGCCCAGTTGTAGATGGGGGCGGTGTCGGTTTTGCACTCGTCCATAACCATCCGAGCGGCGACCCGGAACCGTCGGAGGAGGACCTGCGCCTGACGGCGGAGGTGGCGGCGGCGGCACGACTGCTCGACCTTGAGTTCCTCGACCACCTCGTGATTGGGCGCGGCCGCTGGGCCAGCATCCGTTCGCAGCGACCCACGATCTGGGCGACCACGGCGGCGCCAGACTAGCGGGAGGCTGGTGCTACCATCGCTCAATGCTCAACCGCCTCTACAGCCTCTTCTCCAACGACGTTGGGATCGACCTTGGCACGGCGAACACGCTCGTCCATGTGCATGGGAAGGGGATCGTCATTAGCGAGCCCTCTGTTGTTGCCGTTGAGGCGAAGTCGCGCAAGGTGATCGCCATCGGTGCTGAAGCGAAGCGCATGCTCGGCCGAACCCCAGCGAACATCGTTGCCATTCGGCCGCTCCGCGACGGCGTCATCTCCGACGCAGCGGTGACGGAACAGATGATCAGCTACTACGTTCGCAAGGTGCACTCTGGCGGCTGGCTCGCCGCGCGGCCACGCATGATCATCGGCATTCCATCTGGCGTGACGGAAGTGGAGAAGCGCGCCGTGCGCGACGCGGCGTTGAAGGCGGGGGCCCGATGGGTCCGTCTCGTTGAAGAGCCGATGGCCGCCGCGATCGGCGCAGGGCTCGCCGTTGCCGAACCATCAGGGAGCATGATCGTTGACATTGGTGGCGGGACCACGGAGGTTGCAGTGACGAGCCTCGGCGGCATCGTCACGGCGCGCAGCATTCGCATTGCTGGCGATGAGATGGACGAGAACATCGTTGCTTACGCTCGCCGCAAGTACAACATGCTCCTTGGCGAGCGCACCGCAGAAGATATCAAGATCGCCATTGGCTCGGCGCACTCTGGCGAGTGGGATGCACAACGCATCACGCTGCGTGGGCGCGACCTCCTCACTGGCCTGCCGCGTTCTGTTGAGGTTGGTGCGCCGCAGATTCGTGAAGCGCTTGAGCCATCGCTCGTTGAGATCGTCAACGCGCTGCGCGACACCATTGAAGAGACGCCACCCGAGCTGGTGGCGGACATCATGGATCAGGGGATCGTTCTCGCCGGTGGTGGTGCGCTGCTACTAGGAATTGAGATTCGACTCGCCGCCGAGACCAACATGCCAGTCCGCATTGCGGATGACCCACTCACCTGCGTGGTGCGCGGCACGGGGATCATCCTGCAAGAGGTGGAGACGCTGGAGAAGCTGCTCGTGCCAGAGACTTACCAGCGCCCACTCCGGTAACGGCCTCTCATGCTCTTTCGTTCACGGCTTCGAACGGGGCGTCGCACAGGGGTCTCACTCGGCGGGCGCGGCACTCCGGCACTGATCGCCCTCTCACTCCTGCTCCTCCTCACCTCTAGCACCCCACCAAGCATTGCGGTGCGCGACAGCGCCTCCAGTGCGCTCCGTGCAGTAACGGAGCCGATCGCCGCCGTTGGGCGCGGCCTTGCCGTTATCGGTGCGGTTACCGCGGATGTTCAGGCGCTTCGCACGCGTCTCGCCCTCACGCTGCAAGAGCGCGATGAGGCGGTCGCCTCCGCCGTGCGCGTGGCGAGCCTTGAACGAGAGATCACTGAACTCCAGGCGATCCTCGACCTGCGATCGTCAATCTCGTTCAGCAGCATTGCGGTGCAGGTGGTGGCGCGTGATTTCGAGATTGGGAAGCGACTCGTGATCATTGATCGCGGAACGCGCGACGGGATCACCGAAGGCGACGTAGTGATCGGTGCGGGGGGTACGCTCGCTGGACGTGTGATTTCAGTTACGGAGGGGAGTGCACAGGTACGGCTTGTAAGCGACCCAGAGTTCACCGTCACGGCAGAGATTGCTACGACTGGGGCGATCGGTCTCCTTCACGGGCGCGGCGCAAACCCGCTTGTTTTTGATGACATTGATGCGCTTCGCGACGTGCCGGTTGGCGCCGAGGTCACCACCTCCGGGATTGAGCTGAGCTCCGCGATCCGCTCCGCCTTCCCGCGCGGACTCTCCATTGGTCGCGTTGTTACGGTGAGTGATCCGTCTGGTGCGGTGATCAAGAGTGCGGAAGTGAAGCCAATCCTGGAGCTAGATTCTGCGCGAACGCTACTGGTGATCCTTAACTACGGCGGTGGTCTTCAGGCCCCAAGCCCGGCGCCGTAGGTTAGCGCTCAGCGCAACGTTCCTCGCATCTTCTTCTCGTATGCGTCAATGATTGAGCGCGCTGGTCCATCCGCAATAATCTTGCCACCCTCAAGTTCGATCGATCGCGTGCAGAATGCTTTTGCAGAGGAGAGGTCGTGCGTGACATAGACCACCGCCCGTGCCTTCTGCATAAGCTCGAGCATGCGATCTCTCGCCTTGTCGCGGAACGATGCGTCACCAGTTGAGAGAACCTCGTCAATAAGCAATACATCTGGGTTCACTGAGGTTGCGACAGCAAAGCCGAGCCGCGCGCGCATGCCAGAGCTGTAGGTCCGCACCTCTGATTTAGCAAAATCACCGATCCCCGCAAAATCTATGATCTCAGGGATCTTCTTCCTCATGGCTGAGGCTGGCACCCCAAGGAAGGCGCCGACGAGGAGAATGTTCTCCTCCGCGTTCAGCTCATCATCAAATCCCGCACCAACATGGAGGAGTGTGGCAATAGAACCGTAGACCGCGATCGAACCCTCATCTGGCGCCAGGATGCCAGCGAGCGTCATGAGCAGCGTGCTCTTCCCGGCGCCATTTCCCCCGATCACGGCGACCGTTTCGCCATCCTTAATCTCAAGATCGATGTTTCGGAGTGCCCAGAAGTGGCCCTTCGCATCAAATCGTGATGCCTGCGTGATTGAGCGACGCAGGGTGCGCTTCTTTTTAAGTCGCATGTTGTAGCGCACCCCAACGTTGTTGAGCAAGATCGGCGGCGTTGCTCCCATCTACAAGACCTTCACGAACGAAGGAGCCAGACGACGGAACAGGTAGATGCTCAAGAGCGAAAATGGAATTGAGGCTAGGGCGACAACAAGGAGCGCACCCCAGTCAGCCGAACGGCCTTCGTAAAGCAGGTCGCGATACGCGTTCAAGATCCATGCCATTGGGTTCAGATCAAGGAGTAAGTGCGCGGGCGGATACGGCGCGAGAAGGCCTTGGATCTTCTCGAAACTGAATAAGGCAGGGGAGACATAGAACCCAAGCCGCAGCCCGTGCCGGACTAGGCTGCTGATGTCCCGCAAGAATACGTTGAGAGCGCTGAACATGATTGCGAAGGGGAGTGTCCAAAGCACTTGCACTCCGATGACGAGTGGAAGGGCGAGCACCCAGCTCGTGAGTCTGTCGGGGTAGACGAGGTAAAGGGAGAAGAGCGGGATAAGCCCGAAGAAGAAGCTCGTGGTGCTTGCCGCAACGGCGGAGAGGGGGAGCACAATCTGCGGAAAAGCGATCTGGCGCATCACCTTGTCATGCCCCCGCACGGACTCAGTAGCACTGCTGAGCGCCATGGTGAACCATCGCCACGGCAGGATTGCTGCGAATAAGAAGAGGGGGAAGTTTGCTTGTGGGCGATTGAGGACAACACCGACAAGGAAGTAGTAAATCGCAAGCTGAATCGCGGGATCGAGGATAAGCCAAAAATTGCCAAGAATCGAGTTTCCGCCGTCTTGGCGCACCCTTGCTACCGTGAGATACATGAGGAGCCTGCGGCGCTGGTAGATGCTGCGAAGGGTCTCCGCAATCGTCCCTATTGGGCCCCTTCGAGGGCGGCCCACCGTGAGGCGGAGTGATGCAGTTGCCATTGTGGCGAGAGGATAGCATCCACCCCCTATACTCATCCCACGTGCCCGCAAGTGTGAGGCAGCATGCCTAAAGGAGAGTTGATCCTGTGAATCCGATCGCAAAACTTCGCGCCAGCGCTTTAGCGTGGTATCACGCAACGGATAAATCCGTGCTTACCAACCTTGCCTTCCTTGGGGCCATTGCCCTCTCTACCCTGCTCCTCGCCGGCGTCTTGGCGGTGGGCTGGTGGAGTGACAACTACGCGTCTGCCGTTACAGTAAATGGCTCCTCAATCAGTGTTGGGGAGGCGAAGTCACGAGGTGAGATCGAGAACTTCCGCCTGAACCTTCAGTCGGCGCGGATTAGGGCACGCGTCTCTGCCGGAACGCTCACCAATGACGAAGGTAATGCGCTCTTGCAGAACCTCAGCGACGCGAGCACCAACCTGAGCAGCCAGTTGACCTCTGACATGATTGATGCACTCCTTGTTGCACAACTTGCGACTGAAAAGAACGTCACGATTGATCAAGCCGCGATCGACGCTGCATGGGTAGATGAGACATCAGTCCCTGAGCTCCGCCTCTTGCGACGCATCTCTATTGAGATTGCGAAAGGACCAAAGGGAGTACCGACAGAGGCAACGATCGCCGCTGCGCAGCAGAAGGCTGATTCAATCCTCGCGGAGATCAAGGCTGGCGGCGACGTTGGAGCCATTGCGAAGCGAGAATCGACCGACTCCTTTGCCGCTGAGGGCGGACGTATTGGGTGGAGCACAAAGGCGGAGGATCCACTTACGGACCCGGCCTACGCCGCCGCCTGGGCCCTCACCGCAGCCGGTCCAACCGAGGTGATCAGCCAGTCAACTACTCAGCTGGTCATCTTCTACGTAGATCAAATTCGCCCTGCACAAGCCGACCCGAACTTTGAGGTGAGTGCAAGCGACGCCAAGATCAACATGGATCTCTACAAGAAGATGGTTGGTGAGCGTGCCCTCAGCGCAGCACTCAGCGACGTTGTAACCGCTGAGCTCCTCGTTGATCCAGTTGAGCAGCGCGACATTAGCTACATTGCAGTGCCAGTGCCCCAGGGGAGCAGCGAGGCGGAAGAGGTCCTCGTTCGCCACCTGCTCTACAGCCCCAATGACGATTCAAAGGGCGCCGCAGGCTTGGACGCTACCGATCCAGCCTGGGCTGCCGCTGAAGCAGAGGCGAAGGCTGCCTACGAGAAGATTGCAGCCGGGGCGTCAATGGAGTCGCTCGCAGATCAGAGTGACGATACTGGCTCCGGTGCAAACGGCGGCCTGCTCGGCTGGGCGGCGAAAGGGAGTTACGTTCCTGCGTTTGAGGACGCCGTCTGGGCAGACGGCCTTCAGGTTGGCGATCTTCTTGGCCCGATCAAGACGGAGTTTGGCTATCACGTTATGCAGTTTGAGGGTCGCCGCGATGGGATGACGCTCCGCATGGAGCTACTCGCGCAAGAGCTTGCCAGCCCATCCGTTGATTTTGATGCGCGTGCCGCAGAGGCGCTGAAGGAGTTTGAGGGGATGACCACAGACAACCTTGGCTTCACCTCTCGCTATTCGCTGAATGCGCAGATCGGTTCAGCCGCCTGGGCCCTCGCAGCGGGCGAAGTGAGCAGCGTGCAGACGCTCAACGGCCAGATGGTGATCTTCCGAGTTAACGCGATTGAAGAGCGTGCGCTGACGGAAGCGCAAAAGGCGACGATCAAGTCGAGCGGCTTCCTTATCTGGCTTGATACGTATCGGGAGACAGCGGAGATTGCCATTGACGGTAGCGTGGTCCAGGAGGCGGGGGGCTCACCAGCGCCGTGACGGCGCGCGGCGACCAACTCGCAGTGGAGTCACTGATTGCAACCGCGCGAGCGGTTGCCCCGCACGTTGATCTCGCTGGTGGATTCGCCGTCATCCCACTGAGGGCGATCGCATCAACGGCGGCAGATCCTCGTCTCCCACTCTTTGTCACACGAACCGTTGCGCCAAAAGAGGCGCGCGCAGTTGCTGGTGTTGAACTCCCAGGGAGGGGCGGAAGTGGTGCAGCTCTGCTCGAGCGCCTCTACGGTGCACAACACCAGGTGACACTCCTTCCGTCAGGAGAGACCACCACGCTGCAGAGCGTCACTGCGGATACGTCCAATGCATGGGAGGCGCTCCTACTTCCACCGCTCGCGCCGATTGAGGCGCTTGCGTCGCCGTGGGCGATGCCGTGGCTGAGTGCGCGACTGCGCGCGCCGGACGGCTGCCCGTGGGATCGCGAGCAGACACACCTGACGCTTGCGAAACACCTGATTGAAGAGGCGTGGGAGTTGCACGATGCGATTGAAGCGCAGGCGGCGGCGCCGAGCGCCGCGACGGACGCGGCAATTGCTGAAGAGCTGGGTGACGTGTATCTGCAGGTGGTCCTCCACACGCAGCTGGCGGCGGAGCGCGGCGCGTTCGACCTCACCGACGTGCAGGAGCGGCTTGCGAAGAAGATCATTCGCCGCCATCCGCACGTCTTTGGTGAAGCGACAGCGGAGACGAGCCGAGAGGTGCAGCGCGCCTGGGAGTCAGTGAAGGCGGAGGAGCGCGCCGAACGTGGTGATGCAAGCCCAAAGAGTAAGAGCGCGCTGAGCGGCGTCAGTCGCGGACTGCCGGCACTTTCGGCGAGTCGCGAACTGCAGGATCGCGCGAGCGCGATGGGTTACGACTGGCCAACACTGGACGGCGTGCGCGAGAAGTTCACCGAAGAGATTCAGGAGTTAACTGAGGCGCTTGAGGCGGCGGGGAACCCAGACAGCATCACGGGGCGCGGTGCAACGAGCGCTGCGACGCTGGCCGCGGCCCAAGATGAGCTCGGTGATGTGATGGCGGTGCTGGTGAACCTTGGACGCCGCAGCGGCATTGACGCGGAGGCGGCGCTCCGCGGGGCGAATGAGAAGTTCCGCCGCCGCTTCGGTGAGGTGGAGCGGCGCGCCGCTGAACGCAAGATCGACCTAAAAACGGCAGACTTTGCCACATTAGATACGCTCTGGGACGAGGCGAAGGCCGCCGAGCGCGCCGGCGCGTTGGATTCGAAGAGTTGAAGGGGAGATCCTGATGAGTATCGGAAGCGCAAGCGGCCCTCGTGGCGATGGACGCGCACCAGATCAGATGCGCGCACTGAGCGCGGAGCTCGGCGTCCAGAAGTGGGCAGAGGGTTCGGCGATCATCACCGTGGGGAACACTGTGGTGATCTGCTCCGCCAGCGTTGAAGATCGCGTCCCGCCGCACCTTCGCGGCAAGGGGACCGGCTGGATCACCGCCGAATACAGCATGCTTCCGCGCGCAACCAACACGCGATCAGATCGCGAAGCGGTGCGCGGCAAGCTTGGCGGACGCACCCATGAGATTCAGCGCCTCATCGGCCGCTCTCTTCGCCAGGCCGTGGATCTCACCAAGCTCGGCGAGCGCTCCATCTTGATTGACTGCGACGTGCTGGTAGCGGACGGCGGAACGCGCTGCGCCAGCATCACTGGCGGCTGGATTGCGCTGGCGATCGCCATGCGCGCGAAGAAGCTTGATCAGTTCCTGACGCGCAACATCGCCGCCGTCTCGGTTGGCGTTGTTGACGGGCGACCGGTGCTCGACCTTCCGTACGAAGAGGACAGCCGCGCGGATGTGGATCTCAACGTTGTCGCCACGGAGAGTGGCCACTATGTAGAGCTGCAGGGGACGGCGGAGCAGGAGCCGTTCGATCGCGCCTCACTCGACGCGATGCTCGCCTTGGCCGACAAGGGGATCGCCGAACTGATCACCTTCCAGCGCGCCACCGTCGACGCCGCGCGATAAGGCGCGCAGCCGCCACTCACACAGGATGAGTCGCACTGCACGCACACTCCTTGTTGCAACAGGATCAGCGCACAAGCTCGTTGAACTGCAGCGACTCTTCGGCGACCTCCCGCTCACGCTCGTCACGCTGCGTGATCTAGGGATTAGCGACGAAGCACCAGAAGACGGCGCGACCTTTGAGGAGAACGCGGTGCAGAAGGCGCGCTTCTACGCCGAGAAGAGCGGTCACTGGACGCTCGCTGATGACTCTGGACTAGAGGTTGACGCGCTCAACGGCGCACCTGGCGTCTACACGCGCCGCTATGCTGGAGCAGATGCAACCTATCAGCAGAACTACGAAAAGCTGCTCGGTGCGCTGAGCGGACTCCCGCGTGCGCAACGTGGCGCGCGATTTGTCTGCTGTATGGCGCTCGTTGATCCATCACTCCCTAGCGGTGAGCCGCCGCGCATCTTCCGCGGCGAGCGGCGCGGGGAGATTGTTGAAGGGCCGCGCGGCGCTGGAGGATTTGGCTACGATCCGGTCTTTGAAGTAGATGGCCGCACCATGGCGGAGCGTTCACCAGAAGAGAAGGATCAGCTCAGCCATCGCGGCCAGGCGGCGGCGCTTGTAGCGGCGGCACTCCGCGCGGAGTTGCTCGGCTAAGCGTTACCGAGACGAGCTACGGCGAAGGGGCCAGACTCTCAGAGGCACTCGGTTCAGCGCTCGGCTCGGCGCTCGGATCGCCGCTCGGCTCTTCGCTTGGTGCTGAGGTTGGGTCTGGTGCTGGCCTGTATGACGGCGCGGGGACGTTCGCATTGCAGGTGGCGAGTGACTGATACGGCCCAGCAGGGAGCGGCGTCTTGACGGGCGTTGGTTTTGGCGCTGCGCTGGAATCAGCAGATGGCGATGGAAGCGGGAGTGACTCTTCGCCGAGTGCTGGCTCACCCTTTGCTACGGGCCAGCCGTATGGGCGCGTCCCCGGTGTTGGGAAGAGTCGTGCGCCCAAGAGCAGCGCGCGCTTCGCGTTGAAGAAGACGACAGAGCCATACGGGCTCGGCTCATCGGCGCGGCGGTAGCGGAGGAGTCCGTCGCCGGCGCGCATCTGCGCGCTCACCACGTGTGACGTATCAAACGCCTGGGCTCCTTCAGCGAGTGTTGGGAGGAGCGCTTGGTCGAGGTCGGTGCGCACCCCGTCGCCGAGTGCGGTGAGGAGGGCGAGCCCATTACTCAAGATGTTGCCGCTTGCGGCGAGCTGATTGCGGATCCCAACGAGGAGCTCCTGCTGGCGCCCACCGCGATTGAAGTCATCGGTCCCCGCCGCCTTGCGCACGCGCGCGTAGGCGAGCGCGCAGTCACCATCAAGGTGCCAGTTTCCTTTTGGCAGCGTGACGCCGCGGAAGGTGCCAGTGCGATACGACGGATCAAAGATGGGCCGGCTGATATGCACGTCTACGCCACCGATGTCATTGATCAGTTGCCGGAAGGTTGGGATCACGATCACGGCGGTTGCGTCGATCGTGATGCCGAACATGGCGCCAAGCGCCTTCCTCAATGCGACCGCTGGTCCTTCTGGGAAGAGCGTCTTGTTGCGTTGCGCAGATGGCCAGAGCGAGTTGATCTTTGGATCCCAGACATCACCGTTGCCCATGGGAACGTTGACGATGTCGCGCGGGATGGAGATGGTGCTCACCCAGCCACCGACGCGATCCCAACTGGCGATGATCATGGAGTCGGTGTTGAATGAGGTGCGCTGCCCCATGGCATCAGCGCCGACCAAGAGGACGGTGAATCGATCACCGAGTGGCGGCGGTGTTGGCGTTGGTCCACTCGAGTCGCCAGGCGAGGCCGATTCGAAACCGGAGAAGACTTCATCCACGGTGCTGCCAGCACGCGACGTGATCAGCGCGGCGCCAGCATGTGGCGCGGCGGAGATGAGCAGCGCGACGGCGAGGAGGAGGGAAACGGCGCCGCGCCGCTCGCCGCCACGCACTTCGGCGCCGCGCGCCGCATGCAGCACCACCGCGGCGCGCCACGGGATCATCAGCAAGAGGAGAAGCGTCAGTTGTGCCAGGCGGCCAGGTGCGGCGAATGTTGCGGCGTAACTGACCAAGCCAACGCTCGCAGCGTTCAGCAGGACGATCAGCGCGATGAGGAGGAGGGGGGAGACGGCAAGGAGCGCGGCGCGGCGTTGGCCGCGCATGAGTTGGCCGAGCCCCGGGATCAGTGCGGAGGCGTAGGCGGCGCCGAGTGGCCCACGAAGGAGTGAGAGGCGAGATCGTGGAGGCATGGCGCTGATGATGCCACCATCAGGGGCTTCACGCCGCGGCACGCTAGGATGGCGCGACGGGGCGTAGCGCAGCTTGGTAGCGCGCCTGCTTTGGGAGCAGGAGGCCGTGGGTTCGAATCCCCCCGCCCCGACCACACTCTTACCGCGCGGGAACCTGCTCGCATCAGCGGGCGTTATTGAGAGAGAGGGCGACCCCGCCCTGTATAGATGGAGGTGCAGCATGAAGACGAAGCGCGGACTCCAGTTCCTCTTGACGCTCAGCCTCCTCTTTGCGGCAGCACTACCCGTGCGCGCGCATGGCTCCACCTCCATCGAGCTCCCAATTGACACGCCCGCCGAAGCACACGCCGCGGTGATCGCCAGCGGCACACCGTTCGGTGACTTCGTCCTTCTTGACGACGCGCTGATTGGTGCGTCGCAGTACTACGAGGTGAAGGGGGAGCCTGGAAGCTCTGCAACCTGGATTATTGTTTATACGTACGGATGGGGTGACTGCCAGGCCGGTTGCATCAGCAGTCACACATTCGTCTATCAAGTAGACCAAGTGAGCGGCGCGGTGTCGTTTGACAGCCATCAAGGCGATTCACTCCCCGCCGATGCGCCTGAGGGTCTGCTGATGATTGAAGCGCTCAACGGCGCAACGGGTGGCATCGTGCCAATCACCGAAGTGGAGCCAGCGCCGTCGGGCCAGCCAGGCTCGGATGAGACTGACTGGGCGATCCTTTACGAGGATTGGTACAACGACTTCATCGCCACCCTTGAGCCGTGCGCATCAGACGTTGACCCTGCTGATCCAGCGGTGGTGACCTGCCTACTGCCAGACGGAAGCGTTGCTGGGCCAATGCCGCTCTTCGCGCCAGCTCCAGGGCCTGGACCTGTTGATGGTGGTGAGGCACACGGTGGCGACGGATGGGTGCATGAACTACCAAAGATCATTCTCGCGGTGCTGCTCGCCTGGGTTGGTGGTGCGGCGCTCGTTGGCTGGAGGAAGTCGCGCGCGAACTCGTAATCAGGAGCGCGGTTACTGCGCGCGCAGTTACGGCGTTGCGGTGCCCCACTCATAGTTCTGCTTCAGGATGCGCAGATAGACGAACGTCTCTGTCTCAAGGACGCCTTCAATTGCGCGAAGTCGTTCGGTGAGGAAGGTGAGCAGCGCATCGTTGTCTTCACACACAACTTCAATAAGTAAGTCGTACGCGCCAGCAACCACTACGCAGTAGCTCACCTCTGGGAGCGCCTCGAGCGCGGCGGCGGTGGCCAAGAGTGCGGCGGGGGTGCAGCGGACGCCGATCATCGCCATCAGCGGATAACCAACCTTCAGCGGATCTGCCACGGCGATCACCTTGAGCGCGCCGCGATCGACGAGCGATTTGTAGCGGGCGCGGATCGTAGACTCGGGGACGGCGAACGCGGTGGCGATTTCGGTGAAGGGGCGACGCCCGTCAACCTGGAGCACCTCCATGAGACGACGATCGAGTTCGTCGAGCCCGGCGCGTTCCTGACCCTTCGCCACATCTCCTCCAGCGTGAGCGGATCTGCCGCTCGCCTCGCCTCGACCGCATGTCCAAGCGGAGCGAAGGCTACCATCAGCGGGTGATCAGAGGACCACTCACCGTAGTTCGTGCCCTCTTGGCGAACGTGCAGTTCGCCATGGTCCAGGCGGAGCGAAGGCTACCATCAGCGGGTGATCAGAGGACCACTCACCGTAGTTCGTGCCCTCTTGGCGAACGTGCAGTTCGCCATGGTCCAGATCGCCGCGATCGCCCTGGCGGCGAGCGTGGGGGTGGCGCTGAAGCAGCTGCCGGATTATGCGCTCCTTAGCGCCTCCGACTACACGCTTGAGATGGGGAAACTCCGCGCCATCTATGAGCCAACCCTTGGGCCACTCACCGATCTCTTTGAGCGACTCGGCTTCTTCCGCATCTTCACGGCGCCGTGGTTCTCTGCGCTGCTGGTGCTGCTAACCGTATCCATTGTTGTCTGCACGCTGGATCGTCTGCCGAAGATCCGCGCGGTGACGGCGCGCAGTCGTGTAGAGCAGCCGAGTGCATTCTTTGACGCGTCACTCCCTGGACGTGGTGAGATTGCACTCGCGGCGCCAGTCGAATCACAGCAGGTTGATAACGCGGCGGAGCGAGTGGCGCGCGAGATGCGCGCCGCCGGTTGGGATGCGCAGTTTGTCACCGATCCTGAGAACACGAGCGGCAGGATCATTCATGGCGATAAGTTCCGTCGCTCGTATCGATTCACGTTGGTGATGCACACAGGACTTGTGTTACTCCTGGTTGGTGCCGCGCTCTCTGGGATTCTTGGCTACACGCAGGGGATCCTGCTCACGAACGGTGAGGCGCTCCCCGTTGGCAAGATTGGATC
>JAPLHQ010000113.1 GCA_026389555.1 Chloroflexota bacterium | reverse complement strand
TCCTCGCCGTCGCCATCCCCCCCTTCGACCGCGAACGCTTCCTCCTCGGCCTCCAAACCCCCGTCTTCTTCGGCAGCGCCCTCAACAACTTCGGCGTCGACTGCTTCCTCAACGCCCTCACCGAACTCGCCCCCTCCCCCATGCCCCGCCTCAGCAAGGACGGGCTCATCGAAGCCGACTCCCCCGACTTCTCCGCCTTCGTCTTCAAAATCCAAGGCAACATGGACCCCATGCACCGCGACAGCATGGCCTTCCTCCGCATCTGCTCCGGCCGCTTCGACCGCGACATGCTCGTCCACCACCCCCGCCTCAACAAGAAGCTCCGCATGACCCGCCCCCATCGCCTCTTCGCCCGCGACCGCCAGGGCCTCGACATGGCCTTCGCCGGCGACGTCGTCGGCGTCGTCAACCCGGGCATGTTCATCATCGGCGACACCCTCAGCACCAACCCCGCCATCGAGTTCGAACGCATCCCCAGCTTCCAGCCCGAGTTCTTCGGCGTCCTGCGCAACACGGACATGAGCCGCACCAAGCAGTTCAACGACCGCGACTCCCATCGGGAATGACGGTGACGGCACCAAGAAGCCGATGCGCCGGAAGGAGATCGGCGCGCACGACCTGTGCGCCGCCACTTCCGCTGCGACCACCCACGCGACGCTCAAGTGACTCCAGCGCGTCGCGCGCTTCTGCCTCCGCCGCTGGCCGCGCTGTTGCATCGGTAAACGGCTTAGAGACGGCGACTGGCCGACTGAGTCGCTTCGCAATCTTCTTGGCGATCTCTTGCGCGCCAGGATCTGAGGCGTCCGCAACCGCAATGATGCGCACTTCAAGTGATTCGTTGCTGCCGCGCAACATAAAGCGGCGCGGGCCGGCGAGGAGTCGCAACTCACGGCGCAGCGCTGGAACATCTGCCTCATGCGGCCGCGGTTGGCGCGCCGCAATCGCCACCCAAGGCGGTCCCTCAACAGGGAGCGTCCGCGTCTCACCGCGTCCTGCATTCGCCGGCAGCTCCGCCGCCACGCGGACAATTTCTAGCGCAAGGAGTGGCGCCACGCGTTCACAGGCAATGCGGTCGCGCTCGCCAACCGGCTCATCACCGAGCAACACAATGGAGCCTGGTCGCTCATCGGCGTCATCACTGAGCGGCGACTCTTCATCTTCTGCGCGTTCGCCGTCGCCGTGTCGCTCCGTGTCTGGCGCTCCAGGAACCGCGGGGAGCGGGATGCGTTGACCTTCGGCGCGATGCTTCCCCAAGTAGCGCGAGACCGCCTTCGCCGCGGCGGCGCTCCCAGGGAGACCGGCCGGCGCAACCACGGCAAGCGACGTGCCGCCGCGCGCCTCCAGTGCCACCGCCCGACCAATGAATGCGGCGAGTGCGCCGATCAACGCATCTAAGCCCTGCCCATCGAGCGCGAGTGCGGCGATCTGTCGCTCCAGTGCAACCGCCTGTCGCTCCAGTTCGGCGCGACGATTCACCACCGCGCCAATCAGACTGCGTTCAAGTTGCGCCGGCTCCGCACCGCGCACCAAGAGGCATGGGAGTCGCGTCACCGCCGCCGCGGCAACAAGATGCTTCAGCGCCGCATCTTCATCTTTGCTGGATCCTTCGGATGCAATCGCGAGGATTCCGGTGGCATTGTTATTCGCGAGGTACTCCACCATCTCGCGTCGCGCCGCTTCGTCAGGTGCAACCGAGCGCAACGTGTTGAGTGGAATGAGCGCAAGATCGCCCGCATCCATGCCGTCAAATGCCGGAAGGCGCGTGCGCAGTAGTCGCACCCAGGTGACGGTACGCGCCATCGCTTCGGCGCGCGCGTCAACGAGCGGCTCCGCCGTTGGGAGGAGGGTCTGGACGAGTTCGCGCAGCGATGCCATCAGGCGGATACTGTACGGGCGTCGTCGCCTGGCGCGCTCAGCGTTGCCGCAATGCGGCGCAGCAGTGGCGCCGCCTGCTCCGCCCGCGCGCCGCGCTCCAGAAGGAGCGCCGCCTCGGCGTGTGCTTGACTCGGCCGAATCCGGATCCAAAGTCGCGCGCGCGGTCGGCGTAGCGTCAGCGTGAGGCCAAGCATGATCAGCGCCGCGGCGAGCCAGACGATCAGCGCCGCCGGATCGCGCCGCGCAATGATCCCCGTGTAGGAGCTCAAGTTGTTGAGACGCACGCTGAAGTTCGCGCCCGGCGCACTCGCCGTCTCACCCGGCGCCAATACTGAGACGAAGAGGGTGCGGAGCTCACTACTCCCCACGCTCACCGGCTCACTCGCAACGATCAGGACTGCTGGGGCACCAGCGGCATCGTGCTGCAGCAGCAGCTCTATTCCTGAATCACTCCCAGGGATCGGCAGCGTTGCGTACGGCGCGCCCTCTGCAACTGCAGTGAACGGCGACTCGCCAGACCAGAGCAGATCTCCAGCTGCACTCGTAATCTCGAGTGCCGCAGATGGTCCGAAGAAGTTCTGATGGAAGCTCCACCCGTCATACATGAGTGGCGTGTTCACGCGCACGATCTGCTGCGCAACCTCTACGCCGCCCTGATACACCGCAAGATCCGTTGCAAAGTCGGCGAATGCGCCAGTCTCCGTGCGCGGCGCACTGAAGCCACGGTTCTGAATCACCAAGCCGCCTTCGGATCCAATCTTGCCAACGGGGAGCGCCTCACCGTTCGTCAGCAGGATCCCCTGCGTGTACCCAAGGATCCCAGAGAGCGCGGCACCAACCAGTAGCAACACGAGCCCTGTGTGCATCACTAACGTGAATCGATACGAGCGACGGAACTTATCGCCATGGATGATCCTGCCGCTCGTGTTCTCAGGATCGGTGACGAACTGCGCATCCCAGCCGGCGGCGCGCATCTCGCGCGCAACACGCTCCGCCGCGTTATCCACCTGTGGTGCGGCGACCGGTGCCGCAAGTGCAATCTCACCGCGTCCGGGGAGTGACGCATCAAAGAATGCACTCGGCTGCTCCACACGACTGCGCGCCGTCACCGCGCGGATCTTCGGCAGACGATCCAGCGTGCAGACAACAATGGAGACGGTGAGCAGCACCAGCAGCGCGGAGAACCAGGGCGCCGTAAAGATGCGGAAGAAGCCGAGTCGCTCAAAGAGATCGGTGAGTGGCCCAAGGGTTGGCTCGTAGGCGGCGCGGAGCTTCCCCATCTCCAGCGTGTAGTCGGAGGCGCTGAGGAGCGCGTAATCTGGAAGCTGCTTCAGCGCCACCCCCACGCTCGCCGCCAGGGCGATCGCGGCGATCTGGACCATGGCGAACTGCACGTTCGCCAAGAGGGCACGAACTACGGTGAGTGGTCCTCTGATCACCCGCTGATGGTAGCCTTCGCTCCGC
>JAPLHQ010000093.1 GCA_026389555.1 Chloroflexota bacterium | reverse complement strand
GAGGCGAGTGCGGCGGGGCTCATCGCCGGCCAGCGCTTCACCGCTTCATCCGCAGTGATCCGTTCGCACGGCACACCAGCGGCGCGTAGACGACGCTCCGATTCCGCCTCCCAGAGACCAAGGTCGGAGACACACCAGGCAACGCCACTCTCCACGAAGAGCTCTTCGCCGCTCATGCTGCCGAGCGCCTTCCACGCAGCGAGCGACTTGCGCGCCCAGCCAAGGAGCAGCTCATCTTCACCGTGTGCGTGGCGGAAGATGCGACTGTGGTCGCCAGAGGTGGCATCGCGATGGCCAGGCACCAGCGCCTCCATCAGCGTGACGCTGGCGCCAAGCTTGCGTGCCAAGAGCGCCGTCCAGCTCCCCCAGACGCCGCCACCCACAACGAGGAGATCGGGGGCACCCCCCGTCGCGCCGCGCGCGGCCACCGCTACTTCTTCGAGCCGAGGGTGCGGAATCGCGAGAGGAACTCCTTGGTGCGCGGATCCTTCGGCGCATCAATCACCTGCTCCGGTGGCCCCACCTCGGCGAACTCACCCTGGTCCATGTAGTAGACGCGGTCGGCTGCCTCATGAGCAAAGTCCATCTCATGCGTCACCACGATCATCGTGCGACCCTCATGCGCAAGGTCCGCCATCACCTTCAACACCTCACCAACCAGCGTTGGGTCGAGCGCGCTCGTTGGCTCGTCGAAGAGGAGTACCTTCGGCTGCATCGTCAGCGCGCGCGCGATCGCAACGCGCTGTCGCTGGCCGCCAGAGAGTCGCGATGGATACTCGTCGCGCTTCTCGCTCAAGCCCACTTTCGCCAAGTACTTCTCGGCGATCACCTCAGCCTCCTTACGATCCATCCCCTTCACGTGAACTGGCGCCTCAACGCAGTTCTCAATCACACTCAAGTGTGGGAAGAGGTTGAACTCTTGGAAGACCATGCCAGCGCGCAGGCGGAGCTCTTGGATGCGAGCCTGACGCTCCTTCCCCTCTTTGTGGAATGGGTCGGCAGCAACAACTACGCCGTCAATCTCCACCACTCCATCCGTTGGATCCTCAAGGAAGTTGAGGCTGCGCAAGAAGGTGCTCTTCCCTGAGCCTGAGCGGCCGAGGATACAGACTGTCTCACCTGGCCACACCGTAATTCTCGCCGAACCACTTCGCCATGCTTGTTGCCTTCAGAACCGGCTCGGCACCAGCTTTCACCAGGGTGCCTGGCTTCTCCGCAGGGTTCAACTGATGCGTATGCGTGCGCGCCAGACTTGCCTGGTCACTCATCCCTTGCTCTCCTTATTACGATCGCCCGCGGCGAGTCGCTTCTCAATGCGATTCTGGAAGGTGCTGAAGAGAATCGTGAGAGCCCAGTAGATCATTGCGGCAATGATGAACGTCTGGAGCGTCTTGAATTCTTTCTGCCCCACGTTGCGCGCGCGCCAGACAATCTCCTGCAGGGCCACGGTGGAGGCGAGCGCGGAGTCCTTCAACATTGCAACGAAGTCGTTGCCGATTGCAGGCACGATAATCCGGAACGCCTGGGGGGCGACAATGCGGAGGAAGGCGGTTCGTGAAGACATGCCGAGCGCCGCCGCCGCCTCACGCTGGCCGAGTGGGACCGCCTGAATTCCAGCGCGGAAGATCTCCGTCATATAGGCGCCGTAGTTCATACCGAGCGCGCCAATCGCGCAGAAGATCGGGTCAAGGATGATCCCCACCTGCGGCAGCGCCAGGTACCAGACGAGCAGCTGCAGGATCAACGGGGTCCCGCGGAAGAAGCTCACATAGAACGAAGCAACCGCGTTGACGATCGCATTAGACGAGAGTCGCCCAAGCGCACCGACCGCGGCAAGGAAGGTTGCAAGGGTGATGGATGAGGCGGAGACGATCAGGGTGATCCAGATCCCCTCAAGGATGAATGGGGTCGCTCGAGCAATAAAGTCAATCTCAACGTTGAGTGAGACAAGGACAAAGCCGGCAAGAAGGGCAATGAGCACGCCCCACCCGAGTCGGAAGCGGAGCTGCCAGCGGGAGGCACGTCGAGCCTCGTCGGCGGCTACCGCCTGCGCGAGTGCCCGTGCATCATGCTCCACTAGCCCCTCCCTCCTAAGCGTTGTGATCAATCTGTTCCCTTGATGTATTCGGGGGAGCCGCAGGTCTCCCCGCGACTCCCCCGGTGCGTATTCGGCGCCGCGCGCCGAGGTAAGCCTTACGGCTTGCTGATGTCGCGACCGACGTGCGTCATCGCAAAGCCTGAGAGCGTTCCGTCAGCATGCATCTCTGCAACGATCGCGTTCAACGCGTTCAGCATGGATGCCGTTGAAGGGCCGCTCTTATCTAGAGCGAACGAGATCTGTCCCGCAAAGTTTGGATCTTCATTCAAGAAGCGAAGCTTCCCCTTTGACTCTGCAATGGCATTCTCAATGAACTCACGGCTCTGAGCCATGGCGTCCCAGTCGTTCGTTCGACCGGCAAGATAGGCCTCAATGCAGTTGAAGTCGGTTGGGTACGTCTTCAGCTTGGCGCCCTCTGGTGGCGTGTTGTACTGGATCACGACACTGCTCTCCGTGAAGCCACCCTCAACCCAGGTGCCGTGGGTTGTGCTCTCACCTGCGCAAATTGTCTTGCCGGCAAGGTCAGCAACGGTCATCGCCGTTGAATCCGTTGGCACGAGGAGGTAGCCCGACTCGTAGAAGTACGGGTCAGCAAAGTCCACAACAAGTGCGCGCTCTTCCGTCTGGGTCATGGAGCCGATGGAGATGTCCCATCGACCGCCCCAGTTCCCGGCCGTGATTGCAGACCAGTCTGGAGTTGCCCACTCAACCTCAACGCCGAGTCGCTTCGCGACTTCGCGTGAGGTGTCGGAGTCAAAGCCAACGTATTCGCCGCTCGCATCGATCTCTGAATATGGTGGGTAGGCAGGGTCCGTGGCCATGACGATCTTGCCAGCGTCGCAGACCTTCCAGAGAAGGGTGCCTGTGACGTCCTCGCCGAGTGCGAGGGCCTGTGCGCAGTAGGAGCCTTCAGGGAAGCGGGCTTCGCCGCTCGCCACAGGCTCAGTTGCGCCACCGCAAGCGCCAGCCACAATGGCGGCCCCAGCGATCAGCGCGAGGAGTGCTGACTTCATTCGCATCGTGTGCACCTCATGATTCATTCCGGCCCGAGCACCCTGCGGGCGCCCGTGCACCGTGCACAGATCATCGCACCCTGAGCGTGCGGCGCAACCCCCAGTTGCGGAGCGTGCTGCCCTAGGATGCAGGCGTGACCAAGCGTGCTGCGCCAGGGGAGATCCAGACGGTCCGTGGGGCCATCTCCCCCTCCGACCTCGGCTTCACCCTCCCGCATGAGCACACCAAGGTCAGCCTCTGGCATATCCAGGGTCGCTGGGACTACTGGGAGCTGATCGGCGAGGAGCCTCGGATCCTTGATGAGCTCGGCGCCTATGCAACCGCAGGGGGGCGGGCACTCGTCGACCTGACACTGAACGGAATCGGCCGCGACCTTCCCCGCCTCGCTCGAATCGCTGAAGCGACCAACCTTCACATCATCGGCGGCGCTGGCTGGTACCGGACGGCGTACTACCCGCCCGAGGCGCGCATTGACCACCGCACCACTGACGACCTTGCTAACGAGATCGTCCGTGAGTTTACTGATGGCGTCCCAGGGCCGAACGGTCCGGTGCGACCGGGGATCATCGGCGAGATCGGCACGGATAAGCCGTGGGTGACAGCGCAAGAAGAGCGCGTCTTCCGCGCCGCCGCACGCGCCGCCAAGCGCACTGGCGCCGCCGTCACCACACACGCCGTGCAGAGTGACGTTGGACTTGCGCAACTCACCATCCTTGAAGACGAGGGGCTCGACCCTGCGCGCATCGTCATTGGCCACTGCGACTCATATCCGCGCGTTGAACACTGGCGTGAGATCGTTCGCCGCGGCGCAACGGTGGAGGCTGACTTTCTTGGGATGAGCTTCACGCCACTCGAGCGCGCCGGCGAGCCGAAGGTCATTGAGCTACTCAAGCAACTGATTGACGAAGGGTTCGCCTCCCAGATCATGCTGAGCCAGGATGTCTGCCACGACTCGCAGCTCCTCTCGTACGGCGGCAACGGCTACACATACCTGCAGAAGACGTTCTTGCCGCGACTGCTCGCAGCGGGAGTGGATCAGAAGGCGATTGATCAGATCACCGTAAAGAACCCTGCGCGGATCTTGACGCTGGTGAAGTCGAGCGCGTAACGCGCTAACAGCTCTTCGTTGGAGCTACTTGCGCGCCGCCACCAAGACCCCACCGAAGAGGATGAGTGCGCCAACGAGCTGCCCCGGCGTGGGGATCTCACCGAAGATGATCACGCCCGCGACGAGTGTCATCAGCGGTTGCACGAAGAGCAGCACCGAGCCGACCACACTTGGAAGATGTGGGATGGAGGCATTGATCAGCGGGTAGCCGAGCACCTGGGACATCAGCGCGAGCAGCACCAGCCAGCCGACCCCAGGCCAGACCTGCGGCGGCAGAAGTGAGCCGCTCAGTAGCGCAAGGAGGAGTGAGACGGCGATCGTGCCGAGCGCGGAATCCCGCAGCATCGTGAATGGACCAACGGCGCTTGACCCTGTTGCACTCGTGGAGATGCGTCGCGTGATGATCAGGTAGAGGCCGTAGAAGGCGGCGGCGCCAATCCCCCACAGGACGCCGAGCGCTGGATCGCTACCGGCGCTCACCACCGCCGTGCTGATCACACCGCCTCCAAACGGGTCCACGACACGAGCGAGCATCAGCAAGCCGATGAGCGCAAATGGGATCGCCACAATCGCGCGACCTGGTGTGCGCTCGCCGGCGAGTGCGGCGAAGAGGCCAACGATAAAGACCTGCGCGTTCGGCACCACGGTGGCGAGGGCAACGCCAAGGAGTGGGATAGAGATATGGAAGCACTGCAGATCCAAGGCGAAGAGTCCACCGGCGAGGATCGCAAGCGCACGGTCGCGGCGAGCAGGGGCGTGTCCTTCGCGTCGGGCGAGGAGTGCCAAGAACGGAAGTGCCACCGCACCGCGGAAGAGCGTCACCACGGCGGGTGATGCGCCAGAGAGTTTGGCGAGTGGTGATGACTGCGAGATCGCCATCGCGCCGAGTGCTGCGCCGAGGCGCGGGTGTCGTGATGCGAAGGCGAGCGGTGCAGAGCGCATCGCTGCAGTCTAGCCGCTCGTGACTAGCGGATGGTGGTCACCGTTCCCGCAAGGTAGCGCTCCATGCGCGGCGTCCAGGCGAGGCGACCATCACGATGCACGGCGAAGGCGGCGGCGTCAGGGTCGCGATCGATCCAGTCCAGCGCATCCTCGCCCATCAGGAGCGCAATCGTTGCAGCGGCATCGGCACGCGCCGCGGATGGATGCACCACGGTGATGGAGGCCCACTCCGTTGCCGCCGTGCCGTCTCGCGCATCAATCACATGCTCACCGCGCTCGGCGAGTCCCGAGGTTGCCACGCTACGATCCCGCACCGCGAGCGGCGCAACGATCGCACCACGATCCGACGGATCAACGATGCCAATCCCCCATCCGCGCGCGGGATCTGGCCCGCCTGCGGCGAATACATCGCCACCAATATCCAGGATGAAGTCACGTAGGTCTGCGGCGCGAAGGGCCTCGGCCGCCTCGCCGATCGCCCAGCCCTTCACGTAGCCAGAGGGATCGAGGCGTCCATCGGCACGGAAGCCCCATGCGGAGAATCGGCCGCCGCTCTCCACACGCAGCGCCTCGCACGCCTCGAGCACGGTGGTGACCTCTGGGTGCGCGTCAGGAACGGTCAGCTCACCGCGGCTAATGCGCGAGATCTCGCTCTCTTCTTTATACGGAGAGAAGCGACGATCAATCTCATGCAGCCGCTCAAACGCGGCGGCAACGGCGGGCTGCGCGCCTGCGGCGTCAACGTCGCGCATTGTGATCGTGGCAACCGTCCCCATCAGTTCGCGCCACTCGCGGTGCAGGCCCGGCTCAAGCGGCGGAAGGCTCATCGGTTGAAGGCTGCCAAGCACGTTAGAAGACACGTTGGTCAGCTCGCCTGGTTGATTGCCGACTGCAGACTCTGCGAATATGCACGGCTTGTATAGGTTGCACCGCCTACATTTGAGATCTTCCAGCCTTGGTCGGCAACGATGCGCGCCGGAATATCTGTTTGGAAGAAGGTGGTGACGCGCTTTGTGTACCCGCCAGCGGTTGGGAGCTTCAGCGCCTTCACCTCAGTGATC
>JAPLHQ010000102.1 GCA_026389555.1 Chloroflexota bacterium | reverse complement strand
GCCAGTTCCTTCAATGTCGTCATTCGTTGCGCGCAGCAGTTCGGTGTATTCGGCGATGATGCGCGTCTCGAAGTCGGCCCCCTTCGCCGTCCCCTTCTTTCGCTCGCCCTTCGCCGCCTTCTGCGACGCCTCCATCTCCACGATCTTCAGCAACACGTCGTCGAAGCGCTTGGCGATCTCCGCGCGGAAGCCGCTCAGTGGCGACGCTTCGCGCGTGGGGTCAAGAAGGTGCGCGAGCTTGCTCGCATCGCCGTCAAAGTAGGTGCCGAGGATCGTGTTCAGCTTGCCGATCGCAGAGTCGCGGCGATTCTCGTCGAAGAGATCTTTGGTGAACTGGGCGAGCTGCCCCTTGTCGCCGATGAAGCGCTCCAACGTTGCTGGCATCACGCCACCTTCGGTTGAGAAGGTCTTGCGCAGGATCTCCTCCACCTCAACGGTCGCCTTCTTATTGGAATCAGCAGCGTCGCTCAGCAACTTGTCAAAGGCGCGGCGCACATGATCAACGTCAATAGAGCCGCTTGCGCTCTGCAGCGCCATCAGTCCAACGCGCAGGGCGCGTTCAACCGTCTCAGGGCGCTCCTCTGGTGAGCGGCTCTCCAAATATCCTGCAAGAGCGCGGTCGATGATCTCCAGCGAGGCGACGCGGATGCGATCACCAACAACGTCAACCTGTGTCGGCTTATTCGCCGCGCTCATCGGGACGAGCCCCGGTGCGGCGTTGAGATCTGGTGCGCGTTCGCTGCTCATCGTTAGCGCAGCGCGATCGTGCCGCAGCCGTCGCAGAGGGCGACGAGCCCGTGGCGGTCGCGTGCGTAGCCGGCGGTGTGCATCACGCCAGGGCAGCCGACGCTGCGGCAGCGCCAGGCCCAGGCTTCGCCGTCGCTCGTGTTGTCGTAGGGGAGCGCTTCGGCGGCGAGCTTCTCGGCGAGCCCTTCGCGTGCGCCGAGTGTTAACGCGATCGCGGCGGCGCGCTCCGCCTCGCTCTCCTTCTTATATGGGTAACTCTGGGCAACATTGCTTGGCATGCGGCGAGTATACCGAGCCGCTATCGTGGAGCGGATGACTGGTTCGATGCGCTCTCTGCTCCTCGGGACGCTCACCCTGCGCACGGCGACGGGGACGACTGGGGCCCTCCTGATCGTCTGGAATAAGCACCTCAACACAACCGGCGCGGTGAGTATCACGCCTGTTGATCTTGCAACGATCACCCTCGCCTTCTACGTCACCGAGCTGATCGGATCGCCGATCTTCGGGATCATCGCCGACCGTGTTGGGCGGAAGCCGGTGATGCTCCTTGGCCCACTCTTCGGCCTTGCGGCTGTTCTGCTGACCCCCTTTGCGGCGACGATTCCGTTGCTGATCGGCACGCGGCTCCTTGAAGGCGCATCAACCGCGGCGAGCGTGCCGTCAATCCTCTCCTACGTTGCGGCGAGCACGAGCCATGACGAGAAGTTGCGCGGGCGCGTGGTCACACTCTTTGAGGTGGCGACGCTCGGTGGGCTCCTTGTTGCAGGGACGGCGCTTGCGGGGCCACTCTGGGAGATCTTCGGGACGAGTGCCTTCCTCATTAACGGTGGGATCTATCTCCTTGCGCTCGCCTTCTTCGCCTACGGCGTCAAGGACGAACACACCGCGCCGCCACCGCACGACGAGGGGCGACTGAGGAAGTACGTGAAGCTATTCAGCCAGCGCGGCATCCTCCTCTTTGTCCCAACCTGGGTCTCCATCAACGCGATCATCGGCGTCTGGGTGCCGCAGGGACTCAACCTGCTGCTCGGCGACGCTGGCGTTGACGTGACGGGGCAGTTCCTTCTGAGCGGCTTCCCCTTTGTCGTCATCACCACCGCCTTCGCCTTCGTTGCACTGGTTGGCGGTGGTGGCCTCTTCTTCTGGGGGAATCGCTTCGCGAACTACCGCCGCACCACAATTCTCCTCTTCGGCCTGATCGCCTTCATCGTGGCGATGTCTGCCGTCTTCCTGATGAATCGTTTGAGCGGGACCGATCTACTACTGGTTGGTGCACTGTTTGTCACCATCTGTGCCTCCATGTTCTTTATTGCTGGCGCAACACCGGCGGCGCTCGGCTTCCTCGCCGATGTCTCCGAGCGCTATCACACCGATCGCAGCGCGGTGATGGGGCTCTACTCGATCTTCCTCGGCCTCGGCCAGGTGATCGGGGTGAAGGTGGCGGGGGACCTCGCCACCTCCTTTGGCGTGGACGGGCTCGTCTACGCCACGTTCGGCTTCCTCGCTATTGCGGGGAGCTTCCTCCTGATCCTGCGCCGTGTGGAGCACGAGATCCTTCCAACGACCCTGCAGCGGCAACGCGCCGCGCACGATTGATCCTCGCCGATAAACTGAACACCAGAGCGGTCTTCGCTCGTTGATGTTGGAGGTGGGTTGATATGAGTCAGGCAGCGCACAAGGTTGCGATCGTTTCAGACAGCGCATCCGACATCCCACCGCAGCTCGCCAATGAGCTCGGCATCACGATCGTCCCGATCATCGTCTCCTTTGAGGCAGAGAGCTTCAAGGTGGGCGAAGAGATCTCCATGGACGAGTTCTGGAAGCGACTCACCGCCCCCGGCGCTCCATTCCCAAAGACCGCCGCCCCATCAGCCGCCGCCTTCACCGCGGCCTACGATCGCGCCTTCGCCGATGGCGCGCAGGAGATCGTCTCCGTTCATGTGGCATCAAAGCTCTCCGCCACCTACCGCAGCGCCGAGATGGCCGCCTCTGCACATCCGCAGAGCAAGAACATTCACCTCGTTGACACCACCACGGCATCCGCGGCACAGGGCCTCTTGGTGAAGCGCGCGCAGCGCGGTGCCGTTGCAGGGAAGGGCGCGGCGGAGATCGTGGCCGACCTCCAGGGGGCGATCCCGCGCACCCACGTGATCTTCTTCCTTGACACGCTCGACTACTTGAAGGCGGGCGGACGGATCAGCCCAGCACGCGCCGCAATCGGCGGGCTTCTCTCCGTGAAGCCGATCATTGACATCATTGATGGCGAAGTGGTGACGCTGGATAAGCCGCGCACCACATCAAAGGCACGCGAACGCTTCATGCAGATTGTTGGCGAATCGCCCGTTGAGGAGCTCACGATCCTGCACTCAGAAGCACCAGATGTTGAAGAGTTCCGGACGGAGCTCGTCACGCGGTTCCCAGCCGTTGGCGCGCTGAAGCCGGGGATCGTTCGCGCCGGAGCCGCGATTGGGCCGCACACGGGACCGAAGGGTCTCGGCGTTGCACTGATTCGCGCAAAGTAGCCGCGCGCAGCAGCCGCGCTCAACTGGCCCTGGAGCGCCCCGATGGGGGAGGCTCGGCGGCGGGTTTTTTGGCCAAGTTGTAGCCTG
>JAPLHQ010000044.1 GCA_026389555.1 Chloroflexota bacterium | reverse complement strand
CTTCCTGGTTGCCCTCCTCTACTCGTCCGTCGGCCATGCCGGGGCAACGGGCTACTTGGCCCTAATGGCCCTGGCTGGGGTTGCCCCCGAGGTGATGCGGCCAACAGCGCTCGTCCTGAACCTTGCCGTCGCCTCCATTACCGTCATCCGCTTCTCTCGCGCCGGACATCTCCCCTGGCGCCTCCTCGCCCCGTTGCTCATTGGATCCCTTCCGGCCGCCTTTCTCACCGGGAGCCTCTCCATCCCTGATGCGATCTATCGCCCACTGCTCGCTGTCGTGCTGATCGCTGCCGCGATCCGACTCGCCGTTCGAGCACAACGCGATCTGACGTCAGAACGTGTGGCAGGTGCGCCGAGCACGCCGTTGTCGGCACTTGTTGGTGGTGGGATCGGACTCCTTGCTGGTGCAACGGGGACGGGTGGCGGCGTCTTCCTGACGCCACTCGTGATTGCGCGGCGCTGGACACGTGCGCGCGCTGCGGCGGGACTCTCAGCAGGGTTCATCTTGGCGAACTCGCTCGCTGGGCTCGCGGCGAAGCCTGCATCGCTCGCCCTTCTTCCGAGCACCCTCCCCCTCGCGCTCCTCTGCGCCGCCGCGGGTGCGCTCATCGGGAGTGAGCTTGGCACCCGCAGGATTGGACTGCTCGGCCTACGGCGCCTCCTCGCGCTCGTCATGATCATCGCTGCGTTGCGCCTCGCTGCGGGGTAGCACTACTCTGTACTGATGCGGACCGAACATCGGACCGCAACATTAGGGAGGTACTTGTGGCAGTAGCGAAGCGAACTCGCGCGGGCGCGGCGTCCGCCGCTTCACGTTCTGAGGCTGTGGCAACAACGTTTGCCAAGATCGCCCCAGCCCGTGCAGCGCAGTTGTTCCGTTGGAATCGAATCCTTACCGTGCTTCACGCGATCCAGGCGATCGTGATCGTTGCGATCAGCCCAACCGAGGCGGCGATCCGATTTGAAGGCACATATCCAGTGTCAAACATTGTTGACGGACAGTTTGCCGGCCTCACCGCCGCCAAGGAGCTGCTCTTCAGCTTCCCACTGGCGTACCTGGTTGCCGCCTTCTTCGGCCTCTCGGCGCTGGCGCACTTCCTTGTGGCGTACCCACTTCGGAAGCGCTATGAGGGCTGGCTGGCGCAGCAGTTCAACCCAATGCGTTGGGCTGAATACGCGCTGAGCTCCACGCTGATGATCATCGGCGTTGCCTCGTTGAGCTTCATCACCGATGCTGGCGCGCTCATTGCGATCGGTGTCTGCAACGCGTCGATGAACCTCTTCGGCTGGTCGATGGAAGAGGCGAACATTGGACGAAAGAACGTCCAGTGGAGCCACTACATCTTCGGCTGCATTGCGGGGATCGCACCGTGGATTGCGATCTTCACCTCCCTTGGGCTCTCGCTGGCAAACTGGCCAACTGGCGTTGGGCCAAACGGTCGCAGCCTTGAAGAGTTCAAGCCGGTGCTGATTACGATCTATGTGAGCCTCTTTGTGAGCTTCAACATTTTCGCAGTCAACATGGTCTTGCAGCGCCTCCAGATTGGACGCTGGAAGGATTATCTCCACGGCGAGCGGAGCTACATGATCCTCTCGCTCGTGGCGAAGACACTCCTCGCCTGGCAGGTGTGGACCGGCGTCTTCATGCCAGCGAACTAATCGCGAAACTCGTTACGCACGGGGCTCCGTTTCGCCGCCAGGCGGGACGGAGCCTCACGCTTTGCTCAGGAGGCGTAGCATCAGCCCATGAGCGAGAGTGAAGAGACGAAAGATCCAGGACTCACCTACGCGGGATATCTGCGCCTTGATGAGCTGCTCAGCCTGCAGACGCCACGTTCTGAAGAACACGACGAGATGCTCTTCATCGTCATTCATCAAACCTACGAACTCTGGTTCAAGGAGGCGATGCACGAACTACGTGGCGCCGCTGCCGCGCTCGGCGCCGCAGATACATGGCGCGCCGCACACCGTCTCAGCCGCGTCCGCCACATCCTGAAGATTGCCGTGGCGCAGGTTGACGTGCTGGAAACACTGACACCACTTGAATTCGCATCTTTCCGTAGCCGACTCGCCACATCAAGTGGATTTGAGTCGGCGCAGTTCCGTGAACTCGAGGCGCTCCTCGGCGTTCGTAATCCGCGACTCGCCGATCTCCTCCCAGAAGCGGCGGCGCGCGAGCGCGTTCACGCCGCGGCGAAGCGGCCAAGTCTCTGGGATACGGTGATCGCCTGGCTTGCTGCGAGCGGCCACGCCGTTCCGGCACATCTACTGAAGCGCGACTACGCCGAGCAGTACGCGGGCGACGAGGAGTTGCAAGAGTTGCTCCTGACGCTCTATCGCGCTGGCGGGGAAGTTGCATCCATGATGGAGCTGCTCGTTGATATTGATGAAGGGCTGCAAGAGTGGCGCTACCGCCACGTCAAGATGGTGGAGCGGACGATTGGAAGAAAGTCTGGCACCGGCGGCTCTACTGGCGTTGAGTACCTTGCGGCGAGCCTGCACCGCCCCGTCTTCCCTGACCTCTGGGCGATCCGCAGCAGGATGTAGCGCCAATGGGCAACGCACCAAAGATTAGCGACGCGCGCCTCGCGCCCCTCTTTGCGGCGGAAGCCGAACGATTCACACTCGCCCACCCGCGTGCCGCAGCACTCGCCGCTCGTGCGGGCGAAAGCCTTCTTGGTGGTGTGCCGATGAGTTGGATGCAGCGCTGGGCCTCGCCCGTCCCGCCGTATGCCGTCTCCGCGCGCGGTGCGCAGATTACCGACGCAGATGGCCAGGTCTATCTGGACTTTGCGCTCGGCGATACAGCGGCGATGGCCGGCCACGCACCAGCCGCACTCGTCCGTGCGATGACCGCACAGCTTGAGAACGGCGCAACGACAATGCTCCCCTCTGAGGCGGCGATTGATGCTGCTGAAGAGTTGACGCGCCGCTTCGGCCTCCCACTCTGGCAGCTCTGCCTCACCGCAACTGATGCGAATCGCTTCGTCTTACGGATCGCTCGCGCCGTCACAAAACGCCCGAAGGTTCTGGTTCATAACTGGTGCTATCACGGCACGGTTGATGAAACCTTCGCCATTGCGCGACCGGGTGGAGCTGCTGGCGCGGCGCAGTCGCGACCTGGCAACACCGGACCGCAGGTTGATCCAGCAACCACGACGCGCGTCGTAGAGATCAACGATCTCGCGGCAACGGAGGCGGCACTAGCCGCCGGTGACGTAGCGGCGATCCTCATTGAGCCTGCACTCACCAACATCGGCATCGTCCTCCCTGAGGCCGGCTATCACGCGGCGCTCCGGGAGCTCGCAACCAGATACGGCGCGATCCTGATTGCCGATGAGACGCACACCATCTCCATGGGGCCAGGTGGTGCAACCGCCGCATGGGGGCTCGACCCAGATCTGCTCGTCATTGGGAAGGCAATTGCCGGCGGCCTCCCTGGCGCCGCGTACGGCATGCGGCGTGAACTCGCCGAACAGATCAGCGGCGAGTTGCAACGCGACGAGATTGATACGGGCGGCATTGGCGGCACCGTCTCCGGGAGCGTCCTGTCAGCAGTAGCGATCCGCACCACCCTGCGCGAGGTGCTCACCGACGCGGCGTTCCCGGAGATGATCGCGGGGGCGAACCGCTGGGCGGATGGCGTTGAAGAGGTCTTTGCGCGACGTGGCGTTGGATGGAGCGTGACACGACTCGGCGCGCGTGCCGAGTATCACTTCACTCCGGAGGCCCCGCGGAGCGGTGGTGAGGCGGCTGCGGCGGTGCACCATGAGATGGAGCGCTACCTGCACCT
>JAPLHQ010000122.1 GCA_026389555.1 Chloroflexota bacterium | reverse complement strand
TCGTTGGAAGTGCTGCGAGCCTCATTGCAACTGGAGCACTCCCGCTCACCGTCCTTGCGCCACTGATCGCACCAGGACGCACAAGGATCCTCCTTGAGCCGTATGGGGTCTTCGCCGCGTTGGGCGATAGCGCACTTGACGACGAGCGCGCCGCATCACTGCTCGGCTCGCTCATGCGTGACCTCCTTCTACCCGGTGGCGATCTCTTCCTTATCGATGCAGGCGCAGAGGACGAGGTGACCCTGCAGATCAACGGCGAGTCGCAGGGGCTCACCCGCGGCAGTTCGCTCGTCCTTCCACTGCGGAGCGGGGAGTCCGCTGGGATAGAGATCCGCGCCACTGACCTGCAGCTGCACGCGGAGATGCACGGCGGAATCAGTCGCGCCGCGGTGATCTTTGGCGATGCCCGACTTGATCTCACTGCTGATACGCAGGGCACGCTCTCTGCGGCGGCAGCTGCAGCGGTCGCCGCCGCACCGATCCCTGCACCGATCCAGGTGCTCCCAGTTGGCGGAGGTGCGACAGGACATCGGAGCGCACGTCTCCTCCTTGGTGACGCAGTAGAGGGCCACGTGCACTTCAGTGAAGCTGAACCGGATACGGATGGTTGGGAGGCGGCACGCACCGCTGGGCTTCTCGCCATCGTGCAGGCATCTCCAGAGACGGTGCTTCGCGCACGGGCCGTTGGTGTTCGCGGCGTGATCGTCTGCGGGCTGAGCGATGGCGAGCGTGATGCGCTCGCCGCCTCACTCGAGCGTCGTATTGCCGCGGCGGTTGCAACGGAACCGTTCGGACTCCTGATCATGACCTCGCGCCGAATGAGTGAGAGTGGCAGGAGTTCGGTCACCGCACTCCTTCGTAGCCTGCATGGTGGCCGCGTGACACTAAGTGCTGAGCCGATCGGCCTCCTGATGGTGAGCGCTTCAGCACTGCGGGAGACCAGCGACGCGCACGGTAGCGACGTACGCGTCATCGGCGGTGCGTATGAGGGTGCGTCCGGCACCTGGGAAGGCCTCGCTGATCCACGTGCGGACGATCCGCTCGGCGCGGTCCGGATTGGCGGTGTCCTACGCGCAATCCCACTCGGTGACCTTCAGCGCATCACCGCGTGAGCGTGCTGAGCCTCACACTCTCTACGCTCGAGCAGACGCAGCAGCTCGGCGCACTCCTTGCGGGGCTAGCTCAGCCGGGTGATCGGCTCTTCCTTATCGGTGAGATCGGTGCTGGGAAGACGACACTCGCCCGTGCGATCGGCGCCACGCTGCAGGCGGATCCGCCACTGACTTCGCCAACATTTGTCCTGATGTCCGAGCATCACGGCACGATGCCGATCTGGCACGGCGATGCGTACCGACTCCCTGATGGGAGCGATCCACTTGCGCATGGCCTGATTGACGAGCGACAGGCGAGCGGCCTCACGATTATGGAGTGGCCTAATCTCCTGCGCTGGCCAACGAGTGACGTGAGTGCAGCGCAGATCACGATCACCCTGCAGCCCGGTGTGAGTGAGGAGCAGCGCATCGTGCAGATTGCGTGGGACGATGCGGCGCGCCTCGAGCGTCTTCAGAAGGCGTTGCGCGCCGCAGGGCTGGAGCTCCACGATGCCTAGTGCCGCCCCACGCACTCCAGCACTCCTCATCCTGGATGGCTCGTTTGGTGAGGGCAGCGTTGCGCTGCTCCACCTTGATGGCGAAGCGGCTGGTCGCTTTGAGAGCGCACCCGAACTCAGACCGCATCAGCCACTCGTCGCACGTGCGGCGGTGCTCCTTCCTGATTCGGCGGCGCGAAGCGAGCTTGTCGCTGTGCTCGTTGGCGTTGGCCCAGGGAGCTACACGGGGCTTCGCGCGGCGGCGAGCCTCGCCGCTGGTGTGGCCGCAGCACTCAACATCCCAGTGATCCAAGTGCCATCAGATCGCGCCCTCCTGCTGGCGCGCGACGCGTCGGGCCAGACTGATCCGGTCGTCCTCCCGCTTGGAGTGCGTGAGGTGCTGGTGGTGGATACTGCGGGGAGTCGGATCGCCGAACGAAGTGGTGCCCCAACAGGGGCTGACCTGGAACGCATCGCTCCACACCTCCCCGCGGCGCTCGCTAGTGCCGCCACCGAATCTATTGATCTGCTGCGCGCAGGTGAGTGGCGCACGGAGTCTGGTCGCGAAGCGAGTGAGATCGCAATCCGATACCCCGCGCCGCCGCGTGGCGCAGAGGGGGGCGTCGCTCAATGAAGCGTGCCGAATATGCGATGCGCCGGATGACGCTTGAGGATCTCCCCGCCATGCGCACCATTGAAGAGGCGAGCTTCACCGCCCCATGGCCGGGGAGCGCTTATGAATCAGAGCTCACCACAAATCGACTCGCTCGCTACGTGGGGGCGTGGCGCGGCGACGAGCTGCTCGGGTTCGGCGGCATCTGGCTGATGGTTGACGAGGCGCATGTGACGACGATCGCGGTGCAGCCGCGCCTGCGTGGCGAGGGGATTGGGACGGCGCTCATGCTCGAGCTGCTTAGTGAATCGCGTCGCGGTGAGGCGCGCGTTGCAACACTTGACGTGCGCGTCTCAAATCTAGAAGCTCAGCGACTCTATGCGCGGCTCGGCTTCCTTGAGGAGGGGCTGCGGAAGCGCTATTACGAAGATAACGGTGAGGATGCGCTGATCATGACTACCGCTGAGCTGAGCGATTCAGGACAAGAGGCGCGTGAGCGACTCGCTCTTGCCGCACTCAGTGCAGGTGAGCCGCTCCCACCCGCTGAAGCATTTGCCGTTGCAGCGCTCGGCGCGAAGCAGGGACGCAGATGAGTCGCGAGCGGTTGATCCTTGCCGTTGAGTCGAGCTGTGATGAGTCGGCGGTCGCCTTGGTACGCGAAGGTGGCGAGGTGCTCTCCGAACGAGTCGCCAGTCAGAGCGATCTGCACGCCGCGACCGGCGGCGTCATCCCCGAGGTTGCAGCGCGTGAGCATCACCGCTGGGTACCAAAACTGATTGGCGAAGTGATGGTTGAGGCTGCAACCCTCGGCGTGGCGAACGAGATTGATGCTGTGGCGGTGACGACGGGGCCAGGCCTGGTCGGCTCCCTCCTAGTTGGCGCGGGTGTTGCGTCGGCGTGGGCGTGGGGGCGTGGCCTCCCAGTGGTTCCAACGAATCACCTTGAGGGACACTTTCGCGCCGCATGGCTGCGCAGCGCTGGCGCGTCAGCAGCGAGTGCGCCAACCCTTCCGGCGATCGGGCTGATCGTCTCTGGCGGGCACACGTTGTTGGTCCGTGTTGACGCAGATGGGAGAACGGAGCGGCTCGGCGGAACGATTGATGACGCTGCGGGCGAGGCCTTTGACAAGATTGCACGACTCCTCGGGCTCCCGTATCCAGGAGGCGCCGCGCTCTCGGCGCTCGCCGCAGGCGCAGCGCGAGGGGGTGATCTACCTGGCGGACTTCGGCGTCTCCCTGTGGCGCAGACCGACGGTGAATACGATCTCTCCTTTAGCGGCGTGAAGACCGCTGCAGCGCGCATGGCGCTCGCTGCGATCGGCGAACCCGCCGCATCACCCGGTCGCGCCGCGGCACTCGCCGCAACACTTCGCGATCACCCAGTGCCCGCCGCCGCTGCCGCCGCCATCGCCGCCGCCGCGCAGGATGCGATCATCGCCGCACTCGTCTCTCGCGTGGATCGCGCACTCGCCGCCACCCCTGGCGCGTCGCTCGTTGTTGGTGGCGGAGTGGCCGCCAACGTCCCGCTACGAGAGGCGCTCGGCGCTCTTGCTGCGCGTCACGGCCGCACGCTGAACGTTCCGCCAGTGCGCTGGTGCACCGATAATGCGGCCATGATCGGTGCCGCCGCACACGCCGCACTTCGCGAAGGGCGCGCGCAGTTGCAGGACCCTGCCCGCGGCGTGAGCGTCTCCGCCTCCTGGCAGTTCGGAACGGAGGCTCCGGCATGAGTCCAGCGCCAGGCCGACCAGCACGACGGGGGGCGCCGAGAGGCGCCGCCAAGGGTTCGGCGAAGGGGGTTGTGGAGGGACATCTCGCCAAGCGGCGGCTGAGCCAGAGCTTCCTTGTTGACCTTGCCGCGCGTGACGCGATCGTTGCCGCCGGCTCCGCAGCGCACGGCGAGACGATCCTTGAGATTGGACCAGGGCTCGGCACGCTCACAGAGGGGCTGCTTGCAACAGGTGCACACGTCGTTGCAATTGAACTCGATGACGATCTGCTGCCGCGACTCCGCGAGCGTTTTGCTTCTGAGATTGCCGCTGGTCAACTCACGCTCGTCCACGGCGATGCACTGAATGTGGACCTTGAGCCACTCCTTCCAACGAGTGGTGGCTGGCGCGTCATCGCCAACATCCCGTATCACATCACCAGTCCACTGCTGCATCGGCTACTGCTGCTGCCGAATCCGGCGCAGCGAATCGTGCTCCTCGTTCAGCGTGAGGTTGCGGAGCGGATCGCGGCTGAGGTGGGCGACTGGTCGTATCTCACCGCATTTGTCCGCGCACGCGTGGAGGCAACGATTGTGCGCACGGTGCGGCGTGAGTCGTTCGATCCGATCCCAGCGGTTGACTCGGCGGTGCTCGTCCTGGATCGGCTCTCTGCCGATGCGGCGCTGAGCCTCTCGGAGGAGGACGAGGAGCAGCTCTGGCGACTGGTGCAGGCAGGCTTCCGCGAGCGACGGAAGAAGTTACGCAACGCGCTGCCGCGTGCACTTCCAATCCCTGTTGATCAGGTGATGGCGGCGCTGGATCGTTCGGATATCGATCCAGACCTTCGCGCCCAGGCGCTCGGTGTGGGCGAGTGGGTCCGACTGCTGCGCGAACTCGGCGGCATTCCAGGCGCGCCGACGCGTGCACCACGCATGATGCGCACCGAGCCTGGTGAGGCACCGACACGGCGTGCGCGCGTTGGTGCCGGACGCGTTAACTGGGTGGAACTCGATGCGCCAGGGAAGGTGAACCTGACGCTCGCTGTGCTCGGCCAGCGCAGTGACGGCTATCACAATCTGCACTCGGTTGTGGCACCGCTCCGTCTCGCCGACCACCTCACACTGCGACTCCGCTCAGCGGGGGAGAGTGATGATGAGCTGCACTGCGCCGGACTTCCAATCGCTGGGACGGCGGAGAATCTGATTTATGTTGCGCTGCGTGAACTGCGCGCCGCACTTGGGCCAGAGGCGTCACTCCCGCCACTCTCTGTTGTGCTGGAGAAGCGCCTCCCCGTTGCTGCAGGTCTCGGTGGTGGATCAAGCGATGCGGCGGCTGCACTGCGCGGTGCGCTACAACTCTGCAACCTGAAGATGGAGCCGCGCCAACTGATGGAGGTTGCTGCACGTATCGGCTCAGACGTGCCGCTCTTTCTCCCAGAGGGACCGGTGCTGATGGAGGGTCGCGGCGAAGAGATCACGCCGCTCACGCGGTGGTCAGAGCCGACCCCTGGCGTCTTGCTGGTGAGTGCACGCGAAGGGATCAAGACCCCCGACGTGTTCGCCGCCTTTGCGGGTGGGATTCGCGGTGAGTCGTATGGCGCGGCGCTCGTCAGTTCGCAGCACCTGGCGCAGGAGTTGACCACTGGGCTCTCAACGGCGGAGCTGCTGCTCCGCTCCTCCACGCTCGCCTCGGCGAACGATCTGCTCGCCCCTGCGCGCGCGATCACCCCATGGCTTCGGCCGCTTGACCACGCCCTGCGTCGCGTGCTCGGACGACCCCTCTCGCTCTCAGGTTCAGGGCCAACCCTCTTCCTCCTCTATCCTTCGCTCTACGATGCGTCAGCGGCTGGAGCGCTGCTCGAGGCGGCGGTTGCCCGCGGTGAGCTAGAGCTACCGCCAGGTGGCGTGACGATCACCGCGACAGAGTTGGCATAGCGAGAGGAGTGCATCATGGCGAAGGCGATTAATGGACCTGGAGTTGCACCAGCGATCGGACCATATAGCGCAGCGATCGCCTCTGGCGATCTCCTCTTCTGTTCTGGCCAGCTCGGCATGGACCCTGCCACCGGCGAACTTCGTGACGGTGTTGCAGCGCAGGCGGAGCAGGCGCTCGTGAATATGCGCGCACTCCTCGCCGCCGCTGGGTTCGGTGTTGAGCACGTGGTGAAGTGCACCATCTTCCTCACGAACCTTGCCGACTTTGCCACCGTCAACGAGATCTATGGCCGCACCTTCTCGGAGCCGTACCCGGCACGCTCAACCGTGCAGGTGGCGGGGCTCCCCAAAGGGGGGCTCGTGGAGATTGAGGCGATCGCCCAGAGGGTCGGCTAGACTCTCCTCCAGATGACACCCTCAAGTACTGGGCCGGAGCGCCTTTCGGGCGTGACGGCCATCATCCTCGCTGCTGGAGTCGGCTCGCGCATGGGCGCCGCCGAACCGAAGGTTCTGCACCCACTGCTCGGCCGTCCGATGGCCCTCTGGGTGCTGGAGTCGATCCACACCGTGGTGAGCGATCCTGCGATCCTCCTCCTCTCACCAGCAACCGCTGCGCTCCATGCGCTCGCCCCAAAGGGGACGCTGCGCGCCGAGCAGCCTGAGCCGCGCGGCACGGGTGACGCGGTGCGCTGCGCACTCCCTGCGCTGCCAGCCGGTGCAGCGGAGATTCTCATCGCCTGCGGTGACACGCCGCTCCTTGAGCCGAGCACGATCAGTGCACTGATCGCCGCCCGCCGCGCCGCCAAGGTGCCGCTCGCCCTCGCCGCCTTCCACGCCGAAGATCCGACCGGATACGGCCGTGTGGAGCTGAACGACGTTGGTCGCGCCACGCGCATTATTGAAGAACGCGATGCGTCGCCCGAGACGCGGGAGAGTGATCTCGTCAACGCGGGGCTTTACGTCGTTGAGCGCGCCTGGCTTGAGACGGCGCTGAAGGGACTCGTCGCTTCCAAAGCAACGGGTGAGGTCTACCTCACCGACCTTGTTGCCGCCGCAGCAGCGGCTGGCAGCCCAGCCCCAATCCTCCTTGGGAGTGGAGCAGACCTTGAAGGGGTGAATGATCGCCGCCAGTTTGCCGACGCGGCAGCGGCGCTGCGTGAGCGAATCAATGCAGGGCATATGGAGCGTGGTGTGGGGATGGTTGATCCGACCACGATCTGGATCGACCCTACGGTTGAGATTGCGGCAGACGTGACGATTGAGCCGAACGTAATGATCAGTGGCGCCACAGCGGTCGGCGCGCGCAGTCGCATCGAGTCCGGCTCGCGCATCCACCAGAGTCAGATCGGTGAAGGCTGCACGGTTCGGTCGAGCGATATCAGTGAGTCGCGTCTGCGCGATGGTGCCGAGGTGGGGCCGTTCGCACACATTCGTCCAGGCTGCGACATCGGCGCCGGTGCGCACGTGGGGAACTACGCCGAGCTGAAGGCGACGACACTCGGCGCGCGCGTCAAGGTTGGGCATCACAGCTACCTCGGCGACACGACCGTTGGCGAGGCGGCGAACATCGGCGCAGGGACGATCACCGCTAACTATGACGGCGTGGCGAAGCATGCGACCTCAATCGGCGCGGGTGCCTTCACAGGGATCGGCACACTGATCGTTGCGCCACTGAGCATGGGGGCAAAGTCAAAGACTGGCGCAGGAACGGTGCTCCTTGAGGACCTTCCAGACGGCGCACTCGCGGTAGGGGTTCCGGCACGCATCATCACTGGGAGAGAGTGATCTGAATGCTTGCTGATCTTGGTCTGATCCTGCTCCTAATTCTCCTTAACGGCTTCTTCGTTGCTGCGGAGATCGCCTTTGTTACCGTCCGACGTACGCGTCTTGATGAGCTCGCCGATGAGGGGGATCGGCGCGCTGCGCGCGCGCTGCGCCTCCTCAAAGATCCAGGGCGCTTCTTGGCGGTGATTCAGGTTGCGATCACCTTCCTCGGCGCACTCGCTTCGGCGGTTGCAGCGGTGAGCATCGTTGAACTGCTTGCGACGCCACTCAGCGGCGTCTCGTGGATTGGGGAGCGGGCTGGCGCGCTCGCCCTCCTTGTCGTCACCCTCCTCGTCTCCATCGTCTCCATCGTGCTCGGCGAGCTGATCCCGAAGGGATTCGCCTTGGCAAACCCTGACCGGATCGCACTCGCCGCATCAGGACCAATCTCCCTCTTTGCCAAGATCGTGAGCCCACTCGTTGCGCTCCTGGTCCTCCTCACCAAGGCGATCTCTAAACCGTTCGGCATCGACCCAACGCGCACCCCAGAGCTCTCCGCCGCGGAGATTCGCCTGATCGTTGAGCAGGGGAGCCAGCAGGGTGTCCTTGAGGCGGAAGAGGAGCAGATGATCTCCGCCGTGATGTCACTCAGCGACTCGAAGTTGCATGAGGTGATGGTGCCGCGCATCGACATCGTTGCGATTGATCAAGAGGCAACGTTCGATGAGGCGGTTGAGGTTGTGCTCAAAGAGGGGCACAGCCGAACTCCGCTCTACCGCGAGTCGGTCGACCATATCGTCGGCATCCTCTACGCCAAGGACCTGCTGCGACTGATCGCCGCCGGTGGGCCGCGACCGCGCCTCCGCGACATCATGCGCCCAGCACTCTTCGTCCCTGAGTCACAGTCGGTTGATGATCTGCTGCACGAGCTGCAGCGCCGAAAGGTGCACATGGCGGTCGTCTTGGATGAGTACGGCGGCACTGCCGGCCTTGTCACCATCGAGGATCTTCTCGAAGAGATCGTAGGAGAGATCCAGGACGAGTTCGACGAAGAGGAGCCGATGAAGGTGGAGATCGGGCCGGGCGAGGTGATCCTGGACGGTCGCGCCGATATTGATGACCTCACCGAACTCGTTGAGCCAGCACTTGAGCTTGAGGATGACGAGGAGTACGACACGCTCGGCGGCTTTGTCTACCACCGCATCGGTCGCGTTCCAGTTGTTGGCGACGCCGTAGTGATCGAACCGTTCGTGATCACGGTGATTAAGGTGAGCGGTCGCCGTGTTGGGAAGGTGCGCGTCCGCTGGACGCCGAGTAGCGC
>JAPLHQ010000049.1 GCA_026389555.1 Chloroflexota bacterium | reverse complement strand
CTATCTCGTCTTGCGCACACTCGACGATCTCGTAGATGTTGACGTGCGTGCTGGTGGAAGCACGCGCGACGCGGCGGAGCGGCGCATCGCCGCCATCGAAGCATGGGCGAGCGGCGAAGAGATTGACGCGCCTGCGGGTGGCGCACCAGAGGTCAGCCGTGAGCTGCTCATCCTGGATGACCTTGCGCGCCGACACCCAGATCTTCCGCGCGACGCGGTGCACGACTTTCTCGCCGGCATGCGCGCCGACCTTGCTGGGCCTCGGATAGCAACCGATGAGGAGGCGGCGCACTACTGCTATCAGGTTGCGGGGACGGTTGGTCGACTGATGGCCTCCATGCTCGGCGTCACACCTGGTCATGAACGCGAAGCGGATCGCGCCGCGCGTGCACTCGGATCCGCCATGCAGCGAACCAACATCCTGCGCGATATTGATGAAGATCTAGCCAATGGGCAGCAACAAGCGGATCAACATCACTGCGCGACGCAGATCGCGGCGAACTACTTCGGGACGAGATCGCACGTGCAGACGCCGAATATGACGAGGGGCTCAACGGGATCCGCTACTTACAACATGGCGGCCGCTCAATCCGCGCCGCAGCACTCCTCTATCGAGAGATCCTGCGACAGATTGAGCGCGATGGATACGGCGCGCGGCGTCCACACCGACCGGTGGTTGGACGTGCGCGTAAGGCGGCCCTTCTCGCGCGAGCGGTTATCGGCGGCTAAGCCCGAGGCTGGTCGCACCCTCGCGAAGCACGATCAGCCCAACGGCGAGCGCCGCGACCGCATCTGCCCAACCAACGCCGAACTGCGCCGTGGCGGCGAGCCCAACCAGACTGAGGAGCGCAAGGAGCGCACCGATGGCGGTGAGGAAGCTATCGGCGCGGAGTGCGCCACTGCGAAGACGGATCGCAACGCGTCGCTTCAGCAGTGCGAGCGGTGGCTGCACGACGAGCGAGGCGCAGAGGAGCGCAAGGCCAAGATCGCTCCCTTCAGGGTGCACCCCTGCAGCGAGCGCCTGTGCTGATCCTGCGATGAGGTAGATACCAAGTGCAGAGAGGGCGACGCCGACAACACGCTCCGCCGCCCGCTCCACTCGTTCGGCTCGTCGTGGCGCACGCACCTCAACGGCGAAGCGCCAGACCAGCGCCGCCGATGCTGACGCATCGATGAACGCGTTGACGCCGAATCCGAGCAGCGAGAGTGCGCCGCTCTGTAGCGCGGCGAAGACGGCGACGGCGCCGACGAGGGAACTCCAGACGATGCTGACAACGGAGAGCCGGGTTGCGGTGGAGAGGTCGTCAGCGCGTCGCGGCACTAGTGCGCTCGGGTATACCGCGCGAGTGCGGAGAGGGCGGCGACCACGATCGCGGTGCCGAGCAACTGGAATCCGGATGGCTGATCGCCGAGGAAGAGCACGCCGCCAACAAGGGCGATCACAGGGACCAGCGTGCCGAACTGTGATGTGGTGGTGGTTGGGATGCGCTTGGTTGCCTCAAGAAAGAGGATGAACGGCGCGGCGCCACCGAAGATGCCAGTGGCAACCGCTACGGCCCAGACGGAGAACTCGGTTGGGATGCCAGGGTCACCGCCGAGAACTCCAACGCGAACGGCAAGGACCGCGGCGGAGGCGAGCGCGGCAACGAGGAGTTGCGATGCGACGAGTGGGAGGACGGGAACGGTGCGGACCAGCTTGGAGGAGACGAGGGCGTAGGTTGCGCCGCAGAAGAGGCCGAGCACGGAGAAGAGGATGCCGAGCGGATCGAGCGATCCGCCGAATGCATCGCCGCCGATCACCAGCCCAACGCCGCCAATCGAGACGACCATCAGCGCCGCCGCCGTGCCGCTCACCCGCTCCCCCAGGAATGGGAGCGCGAGGAGCGCAACAAGCACCGGGTTGAGCGATGAGACGAGGGCAACGAATGCGCCGCTACTGAAGATGATGCCGATGTTGCCGAGCGTGTAGGCGCCCCACGGCTCAATCAGCCCTGTGGCGGCGGCACGTGTGAGGCCGGGGTGACGGAAGCCGCCAAGCTGACCGCGCAGCGCGCCGATCACCATCAGCACGACGAAGCCGACGCTCAGTTCAAGGACGAGGAACGTATCGTTCCCCATCCCCGAAGAGAGGACGTAGTCCGACGTGGTTGCACCAAGCCCCCATGCCGTCGCCGCACCAATTGCGGCGAGGATCCCGATCGTGCGCTGGGAGGCACCGCGCAGTGCGCCTGCGGCGCCGCCCCGCCTGCTCACGCTGTCGGCTTAACCCAGTTCGGCATCTCGGCCTCAAAGACCGGCAGCGGAATCTGGCCGTGCCCAATCGCGTGATCGTGGAACGACTTGATGTCGAACTTCGCGCCGTCGCGCTGTTCGATCGCCTTGCGTGTGCGCTGGATGGCGCGCTGCCCAACCTTGTAACAGAGCGCCTGTGCTGGCCAGGCGATGTAGCGATCGGTCTCGATCTCTGCGTCTGTGCGTGGCAGGCCGACCGACTCCATGAACTCCACGCCCTTATCGCGCGTCCAACCGAACGCATGGATGCCGGTGTCCACGACGAGTCGTGCGGCGCGGTGCGCCTGACCCTGCAACATGCCGAAGCGCTCCATCTCGCTGCGATAG
>JAPLHQ010000088.1 GCA_026389555.1 Chloroflexota bacterium | reverse complement strand
GTCATCTCGGCGATTGAACTCGCCGCCGAGCTCGGCGCATCTGAGCTGCGGCTCCTACTAGATAGCAAGCTCGTTGTTGAGCAGCTCAACGGCCGTTGGCGTGTGCGAGATGCGAAGCTTGCACCGCTCTGTGACGAGGCGCGTGCGCGACTTGAGCGCTTCACGCAATGGAGTGCGGCGCATGTCCCTCGCGAGCAGAACGGCCAGGCTGATGCGCTCGCGAACGAAGGGCTTGATCGTGCGCTGCGCGGCGGTCCAGCATGGGTGGTGCGTCGACCAGATGACGTGGCGCGATCTCGCGGCGCATCGAATCGTGCAGCGAGCGACACTCCAGTATCGGAGTCGGATGGTGCGGCTACGCGACTCACACTCCTCGGCACGGGCGCATCGCGTGGTGTCCCGCGCGTTGGCTGTCGCTGCGAGGTCTGTCTCTCAAGAGATGCTCGTAACCAGCGGCTGCGCAGTTCGCTTCTCTTGGAGTGGCGCGACACTGCGACGGATACGTCGTGCGCCGTGGTGATTGATCCAGGAATGGATCTTCGGCAGCAGGCGCTTCGCATTGGGCTGGAGCGCCTTGATGGCGCGCTGATCACGCACATTCACGTGGACCACACCGGTGGCATTGACGAGTTGCGCGCATACACTGATGCACAGGATGCGGTGATGGAGGTTGGTGCCGGACCTGAGACCTGCGTTGAACTTCTTCGTCGTTGGGAGTACGCCTTTGACGGGCGGACCGCACCTGGACACGGGATCCCAGCACTCCGGCTGGTGGAGGCGCGTCCGCACGTGCAGATTCGCGGTCGCACCTTTGAGGCGATCCCACTGGTTCACGGTCGTCGTCCAGCGCACGGCTGGCGCAGCGGCAGCGTTGCCTATCTCACCGATGTGAGTTCAGTGGCGCCGAGCTCACGCGAGCGGCTGAAGGGGCTCGACACGCTGATCATCTCGGCGCTGCGTGACCTTCCGCACCCAACGCATCAAACGGTGGAGGAGGCGCTCGCCGTGATTGCGGCGCTTGAGCCACGTCGCGCGATTCTCACCCACCTGGATCACGACCTTGACTACCAAGAGCTCTCAGCGCGCCTCCCTGACGGGGTGCTCGCCGGCTTCGATGGGCTCGTCGTGGAGGTCCCGGCGCGCTAGACTCCCCTCCGGCGAGATGGTCGGACGGCCGCGAGCGTACCCTCGGGTGCGTTCGAGGAAAGTCCGGGCTCCAAGGTGTAAGGCAGCGGGTAACGCCCGTCCGCCGCGAGGCGCGGACTAGTGCCACAGAGACGAGTCCGCCACTGAGCTTCGGCTCGGAGGCGGGGTGAAACGCGGCAAACTCTGCCTGGAGCAAGGTCAAATAGGGGGACGCTTCGGCCCTTGTGGTCGGAACTGGCGCACCGCCAGGGTCTCCGGGTTGATCGCTCGAGCCACCGAGTAATCGGTGGCCTAGATGGATGGCCGCCCCTCCCGAAAGGGGGGACAGAACCCGGCTTACAGACCATCTCGCCGACTCCTCCGCACGCTCACCCCCGCTCAGCAACCCTCCCCCAGGCACCCCTTGACAGGTGGGGATGGTGGGGGCAGAATGCACCGAAGTGGCTGTAAGTGGGGTGTGGTGGGGGTACCCACCCCCGAGGGCCACCGCGGAGGGGGTACAGGTGTTTACTGGCGAATACCGCCATACGATCGACGGCAAGGGACGGGTCGCCGTCCCCGCGCGCTTCCGCGCGCAACTCGATGACGGCGCCTTCGTCTCCCGTTGGCTTGATAACTGCCTCGCGATCTTCCCTCGCGCCGCCTGGGACGACCTCGCCGCAAAGGTTGCGGCACTCCCCACCGGAAATGCGAGCGCACGTGAGTTCGGCCGCTTCCTCTTCGGGAGTGCATTTGAGGTTGAGCTTGATGCGCAGGGACGCCTCCTCCTCCCGGGCACGTTGCGCACCTGGAGTCGCCTTGAGGGCGAGGCAATGGTCGTTGGCGCGCGTGATCACGCAGAGATTTGGACGCCTGGACGTTGGGATACGTATCGCGGTGGGATGGAGTCCTCTGATGCGCTCGCCGCGCAGTTGGAAGGGCTCGGCTTCTAATGCCGCAGGCGCGCGGTGCTGCGCATGAGTCGACGCTTCACCGACCAGTCTTGCTGCGCGAATCGCTTGATGGCCTCGCAATTCGCGCTGGCGGTTACTACATCGATGCGAATCTCGGTGGCGGAGGGCACGCAGAGGCGGTACTGACGGCGAGTTCGCCGAGTGGTCAGCTCCTTGGCATTGACGCAGACCCAACGGCGATTGCACGTTCGCGTGTGCGACTCGAACCATTTGGTGATCGCCTGCACACCTTCCAGGGGAGCAACGCGCGCATCGCCGAAGCGGCGGCGGCTGCAGGATTTACGAGCAGCAACGGAATCCTCTTTGATCTTGGTCTTTCGTCAGACCAGCTCGTTGATCGTGAGCGCGGCTTTGGGATTCGCGCTGGCGGCGCACTCGATCTTCGATTTGATTCGTCGCAGGGTGAGTCTGCGGCGGCGCTCCTTGCACACTTGAGCGTTCCAGAACTTGCTGGACTACTTCGCGAATATGGTGAAGAGCCGCAGGCAAACAAGATCGCGCGAGCGATTGTTGCGCGCCGAGCCGCAACGCCGATCACAACGGCAGAGGATCTGGCAGCGCTTATTGAAGAGGTTGCGACGCGACCGGGGAAGCCATCGCGCATCCATCCAGCAACACGAGCCTTCCAGGCGCTGCGGATTGCCGTCAACGATGAGCTCGCCGCCCTCGCCACCGCACTCGATGCCTCAATCCGCCTTCTCGCTGCGGGCGGAAGGATTGTGGTGCTGACGTATCACTCGCTGGAGGATCGCATTGTGAAGCGCGCCTTCGCCGCCGCTGCACGCGGCTGCATCTGCCCGCCACGACTTCCTATCTGCGGTTGCGGGCAACTTCCAACGATTCGGCTCATTACAGATAAGCCGATCACGGCGTCTGAAGAGGAGATTGCGGAGAATCCGCGCAGTCGCAGCGCAAAGATGCGCGTTGCTGAGCGCTTGGCGGTGGCCGCATGACGGCGATCGGTCGACCACTCCGCGGTGCGCAACTGATCGCGCCGATCACGCAACAGCGCGTTGCGGATGGGCGATTCGCCGCAGCTGCACGCCAGCGCGCCGCAATCCGACAAGCCTTCCAGCCCCTCCCTGGGGTGAGCGGGAGCGGTTCAATTCGTACCGGATCACGCCCCCTCCCTGGCGCAGCGGTGCCGCGCACCGCAGTGGTGCCTGGGCTACGACCACGTGGTCGGGTTGGCGTGTCCGCCTGGAGCTCAACTGATCGATCTGGACTCTTCGGCACGCAGCTCTCAAGCGTGATCGCTGTGGGTGCAGCAGTTTTCGCCGCAGCCTTTGTGATGCTCATCCTTAGTCTTGAGGTGACCACCGCCGCGGCACGAAAAGAGACACTCATCAGTGAGCAGGCGCGCATCGTTGAACAGATTCGTATGGG
>JAPLHQ010000024.1 GCA_026389555.1 Chloroflexota bacterium | reverse complement strand
TTTGAAGATGAGAGTCACCGCCCGCTCGTCTACCGACGTGAGCGCGTCCTGATTGCTGATGGCAATACATGGCGCGAGATTGAGCGCGTGGTGCGCAGCGTCCCGTTTGTCATTAGTGATGGTGAGCACGCGCTCGCTATTGATGCGGCGCAACTTGGCGATGGGCTCGTGGTCATTGAACGACAGTGGGATGGGAGCGTGGCGGAGCTCGCCGCAGCGCACCGCGACTACCAGAACCCTGAGAGCGCGACGCTCGTGGCACAACTCGCAACTACCGCACCAGCGACCGGCGCGCGCGTAATCCTGGAGCAGATCAGCACGCTTGATCGCGGCACCGCGGCGGGGTTGCTGCGTGGCGGCGCGCTCACCGCAGGCGGCGCCGGACAGCCGCTCGTCCTCACCACGCTCGATCGACGTGAGGCGCTCCGCATCTTGGGGAGTGGCCAACGGGCGAGTCTCGCCGCTGGCTTACTCACGCTCCTCCTGCTGATCGCCGGCCTCCTCCTCTTCGTCGCCGGTAGCGCCGCGCTGCTAAGCGAGGCGACAAGCGGAGCGGGGGCGGCACTGTCACCGAGCCCCGCGCCGAGTCCGACGGTGGGGAGTGGTGAATCAGGAGATGCGCGCAACGGTGGTGTTGCCACTGGGCCTGGCGGCCTGGCGGGGCTGATCGGTGCGCTCGCCGCCCCGTTCGCCGTAGGGGCGCTGATTGCCGCCGTTGTGAGCGTCGTCGTCCGCGCACGCCGCAGGGCGACTACGATTCAGCGATGAAGCCGTATGACGTTGCCGCAATTCGCGCGCGATTCCCATCCCTCGCCAACACCCTCCCTGACGGTCGCCCGATCGCCTTCCTGGACGGGCCCGCCGGGACGCAGGTGCCGCAGAGCGTCATTGACGCGTACTCGGACTTCTTCCTGCGCGCCAACGCGAATAACGGTGGCCTCTTCAGCACCTCGCGCGCGCAGGGCGAGGTAGAAGATGCGGCACATCGCGCCGCTGAAGATCTCCTCAACGCGCCGAAGGAGAGCGTCAAGTTTGGCGCCAACATGTCCACGCTCAACTTCCAACTCTCGCGCTCCCTCGCGCGCGAGCTAAAGGCTGGCGACGAGGTGATCGTCACGCAGCTTGATCACGACGCCAACTACAGCCCGTGGCGACTCCTCGCCGAAGATCACGGGCTCGTCTTAAAGACGATTCGCCTCAACGCGGCAGACGGGACGCTCGATATGGAGCACTACGCGTCGCTCCTTGGTCCGCGCACCAAGATCGTGGCGACCGGGATGTCCTCTAACGCGCTCGGCACGATCAATCCGTCAAAGAGGATCGTGGAGGCGGCACATGCGGTTGGCGCGCTGACCGTCCTTGACGCCGTCTGCAGCGCACCGCACTACCCCGTTGATGTGCAGGCGCTCGACACCGACTTCCTCCTCTGCTCGCCGTATAAGTTCTACGGACCACACGCCGGCCTCCTCTACGGGAAGTTGCCGCTCCTTGAGCGCTTCGGTCGCTATAAGGTGCGCCCCGCGCACGATCTCTGGGAGACGGGAACTCCCGCTTTCGAGGCGATGGCGGGCGTGACGGCGGCGATCAACCACATCGCCTGGATCGGCGCCGAGTTCGGTGATCCGGCAGATCATGCGCCGCTCAGCGGTCGCCGCGGCCAGCTACGCGCCGGGCTGAAGGCGATCACGCGCTATGAGACGGAGCTTGTCCGCCTCCTCCTTGATGGTGTGGACCAGATCAGCGGCGTGCAGGTGCGCGGCATCACCGATCGCGCCCGACTGAACGAACGTACCTCGATCGTCTCGTTCACGATGGACTTTGCTACGCCAGACGAAGCGGCGGAACATTTTGGGAACGACGGGATTCAGGTATGGAGCGGCGACTTCTACGCGCCGAACGCCATTGATGCCCTCGGCCTCACCGAGAAGGGTGGCGTACTGCGCACCGGGTTGATGTCGTACAACACCGCAGACGAAGTGCAGCGACTCCTCGCCTCACTCAAGGCACTCGCTTCACTGAAGACGCTCGCCGCATCCAAGAGCTGATCGTGCGCGCGCCGATCATCCTGATCACCGTTGCGGATCACGACGCCGATCTTGATCCTGCGCGCGTAGCGCTCGTCAACGCGCGTTATGCGGACGGCATCCGCCGCGCCGGTGGCCTGCCGATCCTCATCTCATCCAACGCAACGGCGGCGCAACGTGCCACCGCCTTCGCCAGCGCGGAGGGGCTCCTCCTCTCCGGCGGCGCGGATATCCATCCCGATCGCTACAACGAACCGATCAATGGCGCGGTAGAGATGGACACGGCGCGTGACACGCTGGAGTGGGAGGCGATCGCCGCCGCCGACGCGCGACAGTTGCCGATCTTCGGCATCTGCCGCGGCATGCAGCTCTTGAATGTGCATCGCGGTGGCAGCCTGCTGCAGCATGTAGATGGACAGGTCGGCGCGGCGTATCCGGCAACGCCTGCGCTCACGCATCCACTGAACGTGCAGCCCGCCACCCGACTCGCCGCGATCCTTGGTGATCAGCGCGCGCCACTCGCGGTGAACAGCTATCACCATCAGGCGGTGACGCCGGAGCGACTCGCCGCAACACTGATCCCCTCCGCCTACGCCGGCTCGCCGCGCGGGATCTTGGTTGAAGGGCTTGAGCAGCCGGGGGATCGATTCGTCCTTGGAGTGCAGTGCCACCCCGAGCGCACCGAGAGCTCACCAGCCGATCTTGAGCGCGTCTGGGCCGCCTTCGTTGCGGCGGCGGCGAGCACGCCTGGTGCGGCGGGGAGTGGTGTGGCACAGTCTGGGACATGACCCAGTCGAGCCGACACGGCAACCCAGACGAAGACTTCAGTAAGAGCGATCGCTCAGCGCGCCTCCTCCGCACGCTGAAATACGTTGAGGCGGTCGGTGAGTCGGGGATCCGACCGAGCGACCTTGCGAAGAAGCTCGGCGTCAGTCGACGCACCGCCTACCGCGACCTGAAGGCGCTGGAGCTGGAGGTCGACATTCCAATCTGGAATGAACACGGCCGCTGGGGCGTCTCACAGAGCGGCCTCCTCCCCGCACTCCGATTCAGCCGCGACGAAGCGCTCGCGATTGTTCTCGCGGCGCGACTCTTGGCAAAGTTCGCCACCGGCTACGACCCGGAGTTGGGTGCGGCGCTGATGAAGCTCGGCGGCATGCTGGATGAGCCGCTCCGCTCCGCGGTGGAGCGCACCGTCTCGCAACTGAGCAACCTTCGCGATCAACCAGAGGCGCAGTCGCGTCTGCGCGTTCTGGCTAACGCCTGGGTGAACGGCCGCGTCGTGGAGTTTGAATACGCCCCCGCCTGGAGCAACCCCGGCACCACCCGCACCGCGCGCGTGCATCCATATCTGATTGAGCCCTCATCGGCAACACTCGCAACGTATCTGATCGGTTTTGACGAGACGCGCAACGCCATGCGCACCTTCCGCGCAGATCGCATCGTCAATCCGCGCATGACGCCATCCACCTTCGTTCGGCCAAAGGATGTTGAGCTGGAGCGCACACTCGCCGCCGCCTGGGATATCGTCGCCGATCAGCCACTTGAAGAGATCGTGATCCGCTTCACACCAGAGGCGGCGTCACGGGCATCTGAGACGCGCTGGCATCCATCACAGACGAGCGAACGTGAAGCGGACGGCTCGCTCCTCTGGCGCGCGCGTGTCTCCGGACTGTTAGAGGTGCGTTCATGGATCCTCGGCTGGGGAGAAGGCGCCGAAGTGTTGAAGCCGCAGGCGCTCCGAGACGATGTCGCCCAGACACTGCGCGCCGCGGCGGCGCGCTACACCGGCGCATGAGTAGCAACGCATGAGCGGCGGCGGTGCGGGTGAGGCGGCACGCTTCAAGGCGGTCAACCTGATCAGCGATCCGATCCACGGCTACATCGAGCTGACCAAGCGACTCACACCAGAGGGTGCCGCAGCGCTCGGCTACCTCGCGGAGGAGGCAGCCGAAGAGGATCTTCTTGACACCCCGTGGCTGCAGCGACTCCGTCGCATCAGTCAGGTGATGCATGAGGCGGGCCTCTGGGCACGCCACCTCTACAGTTCGCTCGCTGAGCAGTTGCGCGCAAGCGGCGATCCCGTGCCAAGTGAGGGGCTCGTTGTAGAGACGCTGCGCGTTGCCGGACTCCTGCACGACGTGGGCCACGGCCCGTTCGCTCACTTCTTTGACCACGAGGTGCTGGAGAAGTTCCCAGCCCCCGATGACGCGCGCCGCGCCCCAGGGAAGCGCCTCGCGCACGAAGATCTCTCGGCGCTGATCATCGAGCACGAGGTTGGCGAGATTATCGGCAGACTCCGCCGCGCACCCGGCGAACACGCCGAACGCGATCGATTCAACGAGGGTGAATCCATTGACCCGACCTGGGTGAGCTTCCTGATCTCCAAGCCGCCACTAGAAGACGCAACAGCACCAAAGTGGCTGCGCATCATGCAGCCGCTCCTGTCTGGCGTCTTCACCGTAGACAACCTCGACTACGTCCGCCGCGACGCGTACATGACCGGCGTGCAGATTGGCGCGGTGGATGTGGAGCGCCTTCGCCGCTACAGCTTCATCGGCCCACGCGGTCTCACGCTGTATGAACCGGCGGTCGGCGCGCTCGAGAGCTTCCTGAATGCGCGCCACTTCATGTATCAACAGGTCTACCTGCACCGCACCGTGCGCGGAATAGATCTCGACATGCAAGAGGCGTTCGCCCCAGGGATTCGCGCGATCTTTGGCGAGAAGTCTCCGGCAGAGGACCTCGCCGCATACCTTGAACTTGACGAGTACACCCTTCTCCACCAGGCGGCGCGATGGGCGCGCGGCAAGGATCTCTCACCGACACCGAAGCCAGGCGACGGCACCGTCACCCCCGCCGTTGCTGAGGCGTGGCGCGCCGTCCTCTTCCGTAATCCGCGCTGGCATCTTGAAGAGGAGCTGCGCGCCGAGTTCGGTGACGAAGGGATTCCCGCGAACCTGCTCGATCAACTCGGCACGCCGATCCCCGGTGAAGTAGCCATTGACCTTGCCACTTGCGATCCACGTCACGTTGAGGGCGACGCCGCCGACCGCCTCCTCGCCGTTGAGGGGCGCGAGGGTCGCGAGGCGCGACCGATCTCAGAACTGCTGACGAAGCTCCCACTCTTTAGCGTGATTGCGCGGCGCTACCGCCGTCGCTAACGGTTCGCGCGTTAACGGTTGGCGCGGAGCCAGGCGAGGACGAGGAACATTGAGCGGCAGTCCGCCGCGTTGTACTCGGTGCCAGCGCGGAAGTAGTCGTAATCGGCGAGGCGCTTTCCTTCCGACTCGGCGCGAGCGTCGGCGGTATATGCGGCGGCCATCGCCCCCATCCCGTCCGCGGGGCCATCGCCCCATGAGACATCAATGAGCCCCTCTGCGCGCATGGACTTGGCAACATCTTTCAAGCCGTATCCGTACGCTCCGCGCACGCTCACAGGCACTCGGTAGACGAGCTCATCAAAAGCATCGAACCAACCGATCTCGTCTGGGAGCTTCCAGGTGGGATGTCGTCCCGCCGCGGAATCTGCGGCGGTGAAGAGGAGGTTTCGCTCGGCTGGCGACCAGTGCACGATGCGCGTCTCTTCCCATGAAACCTTGAGCGCGTCACGCCATGCACGCATGTAGGCGAGCCACGCGTCGAGTACGGCGCGCTCAGAGGATGCGTTCAGTCGATCACCGCTCCACTGACCGAACGCAGGGATCCAACCTTCATCTTCAGTGCGAGGGGTGAAGAGCCGCTCGCCAGCAGCGGCGCCTGCAGCGGTTGCTGCGGCGATCTCACTCGCGGTTGGCTCTCGCCCATCAACCGAAACGAAGCATCCGATCTGAAAGATGCAGGTTGACCCTCCAACGAGTGGGAGTGCAGAGAAGTCGTCGCTTAGGTTCCCAGAGTTCTCAAAGTCAACATGAAACTCAAGGCGCGCAGGGGTGCGCCAATGCGCATCGTCCTGCAACTCAATGCGCGCAGGGAGCACCGCTGCATCCGCGGGTGCTGATGCGGGAACGGCATTTGCGGCCAGCACCGCGGCGAGTCGACGAGGGCGTGCATCGCCCGTCACCCCGAGTCGCTCTGGGGTGAGCCCAGGTTCATCGCGGCGCAGAATCCCTGACGCCACAGCGGCGTCACGGAGATCCGGGCCAACTCCTGGAAGGTAGGTGAGCTCACCGATCTCGCGGGCGATGATCCGCTTCGCCTCGCTCCACGGTTGATCTTGATCGGCGTTCATGTTCGGATAGAGCTCGGGTCGCGTTGGCCGTGGCAGAGCATCCCACGCAGCACCATCACGTCGTACGGTTCGGATCCATTCGAGTGCGCGGCCAACCTCAATGGCAAGCGGCGTCTCATCGTCGCGCGTGCTCTCACGGTCAACTGGGACTCGAGCGAGACGCTCAAGTGCGCCACTCCCGCGACCCTTACTGCTCACCCAGGTGCGACCGAGGAGGAAGGCGTCGGCTGGGCAGTAGCCTTGCAGTCGCGCAATCGCGGCGGTGTAGACCAGCACCTGGCCCGCGTAGTGACGGTGCGAACTGCCGGCGTATCCGCTCACCGAGAGGTCGAGCGTGGAGAACTTCACATCCACCACCACGTAGTGCCACGGCGGCGGCGTGCCCCCATCAGGGGCGAGTGCTGGGGCGGGGGTGCTCGCTTCAGCTGCGCCGAGCGTCCCAGGGAAGAGCCGCTCAAGTGCGTCGCTGCGCACGAGCAGATCGATCGCGCCGTAGGTCTGATCCTCTGGGTTGCGCACCACCGCCTGCTCAATCAGCTCAATCCCGTCGCGCATTGCGCCGAAGGTGGCCTCTGCGGCCACCATCGTTTGGGTAGCCTTCCAGCCATCCGAAATCTTCCGATGTGTGGCTACCAGTGGTTCAAGGATCTCAAAAATGCGCTCTTCAAAGCGATTCCCTTGTGCAAAGAGGAGCTCGC
>JAPLHQ010000056.1 GCA_026389555.1 Chloroflexota bacterium | reverse complement strand
GAGAACTTGTAGCCGGGCACCGGCGATTCGGTCAGGGTTGCGCCGCCAAGGATGGAGCGGCGTTCAAGGACGAGCGTCTTCAGCCCCGCCTTCGCAAGGTAGGCGGCGGTGGTGAGTCCGTTATGGCCGCCGCCAATGACGATCGCGTTGTACCGTTCCGCCACTAACCCTCCCAGACTCGCCCCGAATCGCTAGGATGCGGGTGCGGGCAATAGTACCGCCAAGAGGGAGTTCAGGAGAGGGGGAGTCGCATGACGCTTGAAACGCCGTTCCACCCTCGTACCGCCGAACTCAATCAGGCGCGCCGCTGGCGCAAGTGGTCGGGCTTCTTCATCGCCGACTCATATTTCCCAGCGCACGACTTGGAATACCATGCGATCCGCTTCTCCGCAGCGCTCTTCGACGTCACCCCAATGTGCAAGTACCGCATCACTGGACCAGATGCGGCGAAGCTCGTTGATCGCGTCATCACCCGTCGCGTTGATCGCATCAAGCCGATGCGCGCCATCTACACGCCCTGGTGCGATCACGACGGCCGCGTCCTTGATGACGGCACCGTGGCGCTGCTTGCCGACGGCTCCTACTTCTGGACCGCCGCAGAGCCGCAGCACGGCTGGCTTGAAGCGGCAGGCGAAGGCCTGAACGTCACCATTGAAGACATGACGGAGAAGCTCTGCGCCCTCTCACTGCAGGGACCGCACGCACGCGACGTGCTCTCCGCCGCCGTTGGCCGCGACATGTCCGACCTCCCCTTCTTCGGTCGCGCCGATGTGACGATCGGTGGCGCAGCGGTAGGGATCTCGCGCACCGGCTACTCCGGCGACCTCGGCTACGAGCTCTGGATGCCGTTCGAGCAGGCGCTCCCCGTCTGGGATGCACTCATTAAGTCCGGTCAGGACTACACCCTGCGCGTTGCTGGGATGGAAGCGCTCGACGTTGCACGACTCGAAGCCGGCCTCATCATGGCGGGCGTTGACTATCACTCCAGCCGCACCGCCAGGCACCCGAGCCTCGCCATCTCGCCGTATGAGATCGGCATGGATCGACTCGTTGACCTTGATAAGCCCGCCTTCATTGGGAAGCGCGCACTTATGAACGAAGTTGCGGCGGGTGGTCCCGCCAACCGACTCGTTGGACTCGAACTGGATCTCAACGTCTTTGAAGACGCCTACCTTGATCTTGGCTACGCGATTGAGCATCCGCTCCGCGCCTGGCGCCACGTCACCCCACTCACGCGTAAGGGCGAAACGATTGGCCGCGCAACGAGCGGCACCTTCTCGCCACTCCTGAAGCGCTCCATTGCCCTCGGCTTCCTCCCAGTAAAGCACGCCGACGTTGGTAGCACCGTGGGCATTGAGTGGCAGATTGAAGAGACGCGTCAGACAATCCCCGCCACCGTGGTGCCGCTTCCGTTCTTGGACCTGCCGCGCAAGCGCAGCTAGCGTCGCGGCGAATCCGCCGCTAGAGGCGCGCCGCTCGCTCCTGCGGAATCCCCCACGCGTCGGCGATGCGCGCCGCAGTGAGGACACTCTCCGGCGAACCATCAGCAACGATTCGTCCCGACTTCATCAAGATCACGCGCGGGAAGAGCTGTCGCACCATGTCGATCTCATGAAAGATGGCGACCACGGTGCGCGCGCGATCGGCGAGTGAGACCAAGAGATCAGCAATCTCCACACGATGTTTGAGATCCAGGTGCACCGTTGGCTCATCGAGCGCCAAGATCGGCGTCTCTTGCGCAAGGCCGAGCGCGATCGCAATCAGCTGCTTCTCGCCAGCACTGAGGGTGCGCACGTCGCGCGCCGCAAGGTGTGACGCACCAACGCGCTCTAGTGCCGCAGCGGCGCGTTCGCGATCATGCGCCGTTGGCCCACTCGGACCACGGCCGTGTGGCAGGCGACCGAGCGCAACGAGCTCATCGGCACGCGTAGCGAACGGGAGCACCAGGTCCGCACCAACCACCGCAATGGAGCACGCGATCGTGGCGCGACTCAAACCACCGAGTGGCTCGGTGCAAAGGATCACCTCACCATCTGCAACGGGGAGCGTGCCGCTCAGCGCGCGCAGGAGCGACGTCTTCCCAGCGCCGTTCGCACCAACAATTGCCACGCGCTCCCCCACGCCAATCTTCAGGTTGATCTCATCAAGAATCAGCTTCCCGCCAATCTCCACGCGCACGTTGCGCGCGCCGATCAGCTCATAGCTCGGATCGATCTGCATGGCGAACTCGGTACTCACAGCGCGTACCCGCTCATAGCGCATACCCGGTGCGCGCGCGGTGCAGCAGCCAGAGCAGGAATGGTGCGCCGATCAGTGCAGTGATCACGCCAACAGGGACGCCGATACTGCGTGCGATCGTGTCAGCAAGCAGGAGCAGGAGTGCGCCACCGATGGCGGAGAGTGGGAGGACGGCGCGGGGGTCGGGACCAACGGCGAGTCGCACAAGGTGCGGCACGACAAGTCCAACAAAGCCGATCAGCCCAGCGAGCGCCACGGCGGCGGCGGTCGCGAGCGAGGCGAGTGCCACGGCGATCCTACGTTCGCGTCGCACATCTACGCCAAGGTGCTGCGCCGCTTCGTCACCAAGCAAGAATCCGGCGAGCGCGCGGCCGCGCAGTGCAAGGAGTGTTGTGGCGGCGATCAGTGGGAGTGCCGCGGCGGCGAGGCGTGGCCAGGTTGCACCATCCAAACCACCGAGCAGGAAGGAGAAGATCGCGCGCAGGTTCGCACCACTCGCGAGCATCACCAGTGAGAGCGCCGCGGCGAGAAGTGAGGCTACGGCGTAGCCGACAAGTAGGACGCTCGCGATCCGCTCCTCGCCGGAGCCGATCCCCGCCACGCGCCAGACGAGCGCAACGGATGCGAGTGCGCCGAGAAATGCGGCGAGTTGCACGCCGCCCAACTCCCAGGCAACACCACCGATCGGCAGGAGAATGGCGATCGCCGCGCCGAGTGCTGCGCCGCTACTCGTCCCGAGCACGTACGGATCGGCGAGTGGATTGCGCAACAGCGATTGGAAGGCGCCCCCCGCAACGGCGAGCGCCGCCCCAACCAGGATCGCCGCAAGGATGCGCGGGAGTCGCAGCTCCATGACAATTGACGTTGCCCCAGCGCTCTGGATGAAGGGGGGAACATCAACGCCGAAGAGCTGGCGCGCAAGGATGCTGATCACATCGCCTGGCGCGATCGCAACCGAGCCGAACCCGATCGCAAGCACCGCAACTCCACTCAGCAACAGTGCGCCGCCAACGAGGAGTCGCGGAGGGGTCACGGCAGCGTGATCGCTGGATTGATCGCCTGGATCAGCGCCGCGAGTGCGCTCGCCAGTCGTGGTCCTGGGGTGGTGATGAGGTCGCCATCAACGCCACGAATCGCTCCGCTCTTCACCGCGGGGATGCTCGACCAACCGGGTCGCGCCGCCACCGCCTCTGGCGTAACGCCATACGCCGCATCGCCGAGCAGGATCACCTCGGGTGCGGCGGCGATCAGCGCCTCGAGCGAGATCTCATAGACGCCAGGGCTTCCGCTCGTGACTGGCGTGCCGCCAGCGAGCGCGATCAACTCCGCCGCGTAATCGTCCGGCGCAAGGCCATAGATCGCCGACGTTGCGTCAATCTCATAGAAGACGCTTGGACTCACAGATACATCAACGAGGCTCACGAGCGCCGTGATCTCACCCTCAATGCTCGCCACAAGATCCGCAGCTAGGAGGGTGGCGCCCGCCGCGCCACCGATCAGCTGAATTGTCTGCATCACGCCAATGATTGAGGTGGGGTTCAGCGTCACGATGGTCAGGTTCGCCGCGCGCAGTGCGCTAATCGCATCCTCTGGCGTAAACGGCGGCGCGGCAACGAAGACGAGATCTGGCTCCAGCGCCACGATCGCCTCAACATCAACCCCTGAATAGTTGGCAACCGTTGGGATGCTCTTCAGCGCATCAGGTGTGCAGCTGCACTCCGCCGCGGCCACAACGCGATCGGCGAGGCCGAGCGCTGCGAGCGTCTCAAGGCTCGCTGGCGTGAGCGCAACGATCTTCTGCGGTTCGGCGCTGATCGTGACGCTGTCGCCCACGTCATCAATCAGGGTGCGCGGAAAGGCCGCCTCACTCGTTGGGGGGTTGTTCCCTGGGCTCTCCGTACCACTTGCTGAGGGACTCGCTGCGGAGCCGCCGCAGCCGATCACCAAAACTGCCAGGAGAACTCCAGTAGCGAAAAGATGCGTGCGTGCGAAAGCCGTCATGCTTCCTCCCTTGCCTCGAGGGCGAGTAGCCTTCCTATGCCGCGTGTCCGGCGACCGGACTTATGTGAGCCGCTCCAGAGGAGCCACTCCCAATAACCGTTGCGGGACAGTGCTGGAGTCTCACCAGCTTCGCGTCCACGCGGCGTTGATTGCGGGATCCTAGCAGCCGCGCGTCATGTGCGCTCCCCTCGATACGGGATCGCTACACGCCGCCTGCGAGGCTCTCACTCCGCCTCCCGCCAGAGGAGGCAACATGCTCGTACCGCTCCTACTCGCCGCGTCAATTGCGGCGCCGCTCGCCGTGCCACTCGCCGCCGCAACAAGCTCTACCGCCACAGTGCTCGCTAACCGAACCGCATTCAACCAACCTTGCGTTGGCTTCACCTCAACGGCGCCTGATCGGCTCGCGGCACGGGCGAGCGATGCACTTCGCGCACTCGGCTGGTCGGTTGATCAGGTGGTTGGTCCGCAGTTCAACCAGAGCGAAGCGCTGCAACAGATTGCGCCAGTCGGCGCGCTCTATGTGCACTGCCAGTCGGCGCGCTCTATGTGCACTCGCATGGTGATCACTATTGGGATGCGGCGGCGGGTCGCCGCTCATCTGGTTTCCGCGTTGATGGCGGTACCTGCAGCAACGCGCCAACGGTGATCGCGCCAGACATCCTCGCGGTACGACCGAGTGCTGCGCCACTAATCCTTGCGGTGATCTCCACCTGCCACAACGGCGAGCGCGCCTCCAAACTCCCCGCCGCCTTTGGCATTGCGATGAAGAAGGTGGCCCCAGGAAAGCTCGGGCCGCGCAGTTTCTATCTTGGTTATGCGGGTGTTGCTTGGGTACGCGGCATTCTGCGATTCGAACAACACTTCTGGCGCGCCCTACGTAGTAGCCTACCGGCTGGCGCCGCCTTCGACCGCGGCCTTCTGAGCGGCTTCTCCCCCGCCGATCTCACTCCGGAGTGGTGGGGGAACTACAACCTGATTCCAACCTCGCCATCCAGCTCGCCCACTCCGCCTGGAGGTCCTCGATATGTCTAGTCCCACACACTCCCACCGCCTCATAAGCGCAGGGCTTGCGCTGACACTGCTCACGCTCGCCGCGTGCGGCGCGCCAACACGCGCCCTTGCACCGAGTAGCAACCACACAGGTGGGGCCAACGCGATTGATGCTGCCGCCTCCATCCGGCCGATCACCGCAATCGCGGGGCGACTCCTTGAGCCGCTTGCGCTCGCGGGGCTGACCACTGCGCCATCACAGATCATCACGTTGGAAAGTGGTGAGGTGCGCATTGAGCAGCGGCTTCTGGATAGTGCGGGCCTTGAGTTGCTCAGTATCCAGAGCACACCAAGTGGTGATCTGCGCTCCATCTCCCGGAGTAACGTGCCGCTCGGCGGCGCCGTGATGAGTAACGCCGCGCTCGTAAGCCGTGCCATCTTGCACCTGGCATCGCTCACGCTTCCACTCGGAAGTGGGGCGCCCGTGATCAGTGCAGTTGCTGATCGACGCGTAGTCACATGGGGGCGAACCGTGAACGGTGTTGCAGTTCCTGGCGACGGGACGCGTGTGGCCCTCTCTGTAAGCGGCGCACTCGTTGGTATCGCTATCGATGAGGCGCCACTTGCACCAGCGCCGGCACGCGTTGCTACCGTGGCCACCGCCAAGACTGCTGCGCTGCTTCTCGTGCCGAGCGGTGCTGCGTTGAGTGGCACGCCGAAACTCGGTTGGGTTGCGCCAGCGATTGACGCTGGCGATGAAGAGGATCTCAGCGCGCCGCGCGAGTTGGCCTGGCGACTACGTGGAGCACTCGCAGACGGCACGCCCTTTGAGCTACACCTTGCTGCGGGGAGCCTTGCGCTGCTCGGCTGGGACTGGGCGCGCTAGCCGCGGGCGAGCTTCTCGCCAATCGTAAGGAGCTCGTCGCGCAGGGCGGCGCTGGTCGCTTCGGCGTAGACGCGCACGAGCGGCTCGGTGCCGCTGAATCGCACCAGGAGCCAGCTGCCATCTGAGGTGAAGAACTTCACGCCATCCTTGGTGGTGAGTGGGACGGCGCGCACGCTGTGTGAACCGAGCGTGCTCGGTGGCGCGGCCACAAGCTGCGTTGCGAGCCGCTCCTTCACCGCGGGGTATTCGGCGCGTGGGATGTGAACGTCAATGCGGAGGTAGTGCGACTCGCCACCGATCGACTGCACGTGCGCAAGCACCTCGCTCATACTCTTGCGGCCGAGGGCACGCTCGCGGACGAGAAGGTCGAGGAGGAGGAGATCGGCGAAGATGCCGTCGCGCTCGGGGAGGTGCATCGCGAAGCCGTAGCCCCCCGACTCCTCGCCGCCCATGGAGGCGCCCGTCTCAATCATCTTCGGCCCCACGTACTTGAAGCCGACCGGCGTCTCAAAGACCTCCACGCTGTAGTGCGCGCCGAGTCGCTCCCCCATGGAGCTCTCGTTCACCGTCTTCACGATCGGTCGCAGATCTTTCTTATGTTCGAGCATGTAATAGGCGAGGAGTCCGAACGCCTGCAACTGATGGATGAACTCTCCCTTCTCGGTGACGGCGCCCGCGCGATCCGCGTCGCCATCAAGCAGGAGGCCGAGGTCATAACCGCCACCACGCATTGCATCCAAGACTGGAGCAATATGTGGACGAATCGGTTCTGGATTCACGCCACCAAACCATGGGTTGCGCTCGCTGCGCATCTCTGTGACGCGCAGCTTCCCACCAGCAAGCAGCCTTCCGATCCAGCCGGCGCCCGCGCCGTAGACCGGGTCGACCATGATGCTGAGTGGTTGTGCGGCGAGTTGCGCAAGGTCAAGGTTGCGCTCAACAAACTTCTTGTAGCCAGGGTACGGGTCGTAGCGTTCCACCAAGCCCGCCGCCTCCGCGTCCGCAAACGGTCGGCCGCTCAGCTCTGGTCCGCTCGTCTTCGCAATCTCCGTCTCGATGCGCTTCAGCAACTCTGGTCCTGCGGCGGCACCTGACGGCGCCTTCACCTTGAAGCCGTTATCTAGCCAGGGGTTGTGGCTTGCGGTAATCACGACGCCCATCGCTGCGCCGCGCTGCACCACTTCATATGACGCCATCTGTGTTGGGACGGCGGTGGCCGCATAGGCGACAGGGATGTTGTGGGCGAGCAGCATCTCAGCCGCAGTCACCGCAAAGTCCTCCGAGCCGAAGCGGCGGTCATAGGCGATCACCACGCCCTTCGCCGTTGCACCATCCTGCTCCACAACGCGTGCCACACCCTCTGCGAGGCGACGAACGTTTTCAAAGGTGAACTCATCGCCGATCTTGGCGCGCCAGCCATCGGTGCCGAAGAGGATCTTCGTTGGCTCGCCAGCACCCATGATCAACTCCTCTCGGCCGCAGCGGCGGCGCGAATCTCTGTATCACTCATTTGTTCAAGGTTCATGCGGATCACCGAATCGCCGGTGCGGATCTGCGCTGCACCCGCGGCGTCAATCATGACCACTTTCCCACTCGGCGTGGTGATGCTGATCGCGCCGTTCGCGTCCGCCTCGCCGCTCGCGGTGAGGTGTGCGCGCAGCGCCTTCCAGTTGCCAATGTCGCTCCAGCCGCACTCAAGGGCGAGCGTCCGCACCAGCCCCGCCGCGGCGGCCGGCTCCATCAGCAGCGTGTCAATCGGAACTGGCGTGATCGTGGAGTAATCGGCGAGCCCCGCGAGCGTTGTGGCGGCAAACGTCTGCAGCGCGCTGCGAAGCGCTGCGCGGCGCCAGATAAATGTTCCAGCGTTCCATCGTGCGCCGCCGCTGATCAGCTGCTGCGCCGTTGCGGCATCGGGTTTCTCAGTGAATCGCGTCACGCGCTCCCCCTCCGCCACGATGTAGCCGAACCCTGTTGACGGGTGCGTTGGTGTGACGCCGAGTGTGACCAGTGCAGTCGGCTCGCTTTGGGTAAGTGCGATCGCCGCGGCGAGTGCGCTGCGCCAGGCGTCTGGCTGGAGCACAGCGTGATCGGCGGGGAGGACGAGCATCACCGCGTCGTCGGAACGATCGATGCGATCTGCGGCGAGTGCAACGGCGGGACCGGTGTTGCGACCGATCGGTTCGGTGATGATGTGGCTCTGCTCCAACGCTGGGAGTGATTCGCGCACCAGCGCCATCTGCGATGCGGCAACCACCACGTAGATGTCTTCAAGAGGGATGAGCGGAAGGAGTCGATCAACGGTGGCGGCGAGGAGCGTCTTCCCACCAACGAGTGGGATGAAGGGCTTCGGGCGTTCGGGGCTGCTGAGCGGCCAGAGGCGCGTCCCTCCCCCGCCCGCCAGGATCACCGCGTACGGTTTCGTGCTCATTCGCTGCTTCTCATGTGGGCATCGTAGAGGGCGGGCCGAGCCGCGGCTAGGCGGTCGTGCAGTTAGGCGCTGCCGAAGATGCGACGCAGGAAGCGCGGCATGGAGATGCTGCTGCGACGGATCACGAGTCGCTCCTCGAACTCCGCCTTCACGCTGTAGCCGAGCGCCGCATAGGCGTGGATCGCCGCGCTGTTGTCACTGCGGACGTTGAGCACCACCTCGTCGCAGAACTCGAGCAGTCCCGCCGTCACCGCTGAGGTGGTGGCGCGTGCGTACCCAGCGCCGCGGAATCCAGACGCGGTGAGGACGTTCCCCACCACCGCAATGCGCTCACGACGACCGATCACGTGCGTCCCCGCCGCCGCTACGAGTCGGCCGTTGCGATGAATGCCGCGATAGAGCCCCTCCGCTACGGCGAGTGGTGGGAGCCATGCGGCGAAGCCGAGCTGATAGAGACGATTCAGTGCCGGCGCATCGGCGGGGACGAGCGGCGCAACGAGTGCCACCGACTCACCACCATACGGAGTGAACGCTGCGCGATCAACGCCCATGCGCAGCATCGGATTGATCTTCTCCGTCTCGTACTGAAGGTCGAGGACCGGGTCGCCGCCGATCGGCGTGGGGACCCAGGCGGCGCGCGGCTTGATGCCGTGCGTCAGGATCGCCGCAACACCAGCGGGTTCGCCGTAGAGGTGGAGCGGCTGCGGCGCCCAGCCCGAGTACTCCATGCCGAGGGCGATATGTTCACTGCCGCGACGCGCCACGTAGCAGCGCGTCCGCGGAAACTCACCATCATCAAGGTCACAGAGTGCGTGCGCGGTGATCCAGCGATCGCCGCTGATCAGCGAGCGGACCAGCTCGCGATCTCGCGTCGCCGCAACTTCAATTGGCAGCTCAGCCATAACGTCCTTAGATGCGCTCTGCAACGCCTGCGGCGAGGATCTCATAGCGCGGCGCGCGCACCGTCACTCCCGCTGCAACGCTACGTGCCGCAACACTCCCACCAGCGGCGGCGTGCAGTTCGGTGGCCTCCGCTTCGGCGATCCTGCGCGCGAGTGCCTCTGCGTC
>JAPLHQ010000052.1 GCA_026389555.1 Chloroflexota bacterium | reverse complement strand
GGGGCTGGCGCGCTGTGTCCTGTTGCTGGACTCTTCGCCACGGCGATGTCGCCACGGAGCGAGACGCCGGTCACGCCGTCTGCGTCCCGTCCACCCCAGAGCCAGATTGCGTCGCCCACGAGTGCCACCGCAGCGTTCGCGCGTGGCTCAGGGAGGGGCGACATCTCCTCCCATGCGCCGAGCGTTCCGTCGCTCTGCAGGGTGGACTTCCAGACGCTCGTCTGCGGTGTGTAGTTCTGATCTGCGCCACCAAGCAGGATGAGTCCATCGCTCACCGTCACAACGGATGCCCCGTTACGTGGTGCAGGGAGCTGGAGTGCGTCAACCAGGGTCCACGTTGTGATGAGACCGGTGACGGTGTCTGGCTTTCCAGCGTAGACCGTTGTAGTTGCGCTCTCCGTTGCCGAGGTACCGCCAATCACATACGCGGTGCCAGCGAGATAGGCGGCGGCGCTCAGCGCGCGCGGCTCTGGGAGTGGCGCCGCGGCACTCCAGGTGCTGAGACCGTCTGGACCGATCGATGCGGTGGCAACGTTAGGAATATTGGCAAACTCATCTTTTGCGTCAGCTGCGCGGCCACCAACGTAATAGAGGTGTGTCCCCGCCTGCAGTAGTGCGCCTCCCTCACCCGCTCCAGGAAGCGCTGCGGCGGGGCCGCTCTTCCACGGGATCAGCGTGCCGGCGGGTGCTGGACATGGGAGCCCCTCATTCTCGGCGGGGCAGATGTTGACCAACGAGACCGCGTTCAGCCCAAGGTCCACCGTTGGTGAAACGGTGAGGTAGTAGGCGCGGTCCGGAATGTATCCGAGCAACAGGATGATGACGAGCGTCCAGAGCACGGCGCGGAAGGTAGCCCAGCCCCACCCTGCTGCATCGAAGAGTCCAAAGAGGACACGGCGCGGCGCGGCGCTCAGCGGCGCTACCGACGATCCGCTGATGGGTGCTGGAAGGTTGCTCATCACTTGACCGTCAGCGTGCCGACCATGTTTGGGTGCACGGTGCAGACGAAGACGTAGCTTCCAGCGTTCAGCGCAGGGATGTCATACGTCTGCTGCGCGATGCCTGGGAAGATCGCGCCAACGAAAAGCTCCTTGCCGACCGCGCTGACAGAACCTTCATGAATGGCAACGTTGTGCGGGATCCCTGCATCCTGGTTGTCAAAGACGATCTGGAAGCTCTTCCCTGCAGCCACGGCCAGTGTGGCGAGGTCGTACTTCACCCCCATCGCAACGATCGTGTACGAGCCGCCCACGCCACCGCTCGGTGCAACAGATGGGCTGGCAGAACCGCCAGATGGCATCGGGGATGGAGAGACGGCGAAGGCATCCTTCCAGCAGGCTGGCACCGGCGTTGCATCTGCCGCCGGGACATAGGCCGGGTCACGCCAGCCGGTGACCTTCACGAGTTCACCCGTTGCTGGATCGCGAACCTCAATCTCATCGGTATTGCTGGCGCGAATCCAGGCGATCAGCTCTTCAATCTCGCGATAGTTCAACGGACCACCGTTGCTATCTGCCCAGACGCCCATCAGGGAATTTGCATCGCCGCAGACGTAGCGACCACCAACGGTCAGCACGTTCTTGAGATACGCAGGTGTCAGGTGCGAGAGGAGCTTCCCTTGATCGTTCAGGACTGGCCCAATGCCACCCTGACCCTGTGCGCCGTGGCAGCGTGCACAGTTCGCCTCAAAGAGGTTGTAGCCGCGCTTCACTGTTTCTAGATACTGCTCCTCGCGTGCCGCCGCGAGTCGCGATGAGCCAACCGCGCCAGGGAGCCCCTGATCGTAGAAGGCGTAGACGATGACGAAGAGAGTGACGATCGCAACGCCGAGGAGTGCCGCCATGCGCGCGGAGCCGCTCTGGCTAACGATCTTCGCCACGCGCTCGGCGGTGAGGCCGTGCGTCTGGATCGGCGCAGGGCTGGAGAGGCGCGGCGTTGGCGGCACGCGCTTCTCGCTCGGAGCCGGCAGGTTGCGCTGATCGTCTGTCATTAGATACACCCCGTTGCGGCGCGTGGTGCCTCAATCCCTGGCTGGCCGAGTGGGATCGGCATGGTGCCAAGGTTGATCTTCCCCGTGTCCAGCGTCAGCACGCCATCCGCATCGACGGTGAGCGAGAAGCGATCCATGCCGCGTGGTGCGGGACCAACGCCGTCCGCCTTGGTGCCGAGTCGGTCATAGCGACTGCCGTGGCAGGCGCACTCGAGCCAGTAGGTCTTGATGCACGGGTTCGGCTTGCAGCCAAGGTGCGGGCAGCGCTGATAGAGGGCGCGGACATTCAGTGCCGTTCCGTCGCCAGTGAGGTCTTCACCGGAGACGAACTCTGGTCGCGTGGCGTCAACGAGCATGATGAAGGCGCGTGCCTCTTGGAAGTAGACCGGGTAACCCTCAGAGAACGGGAGGCCCGCATTCTGATTCTTCAGCGTGTCGAATGTGCCGACCTGAACCTTGCCGCCGAATCCACCCTCAAGGTTCGGCCAGAGGAATCCGAGTGTCCCCGCCGTCACCTCAAGGAGCCAGAGTCCGAAGCCTGCGCCGATGGTGGTGCGAAGGAGTCGGCGTCGCGAGATCCCCTGCACCTCTTCGTGGCGGAGCGCTTTGATCGTCTGCGCGGTCAGCGCCTTCGGCTGATCTGCTGGCTCAACTTGGTAGTGACTCATCTATTCGCTCCGATCACAAGCTGAAGAAGAAGCCGTTGACCCACGGCAGGATGAAGGAGTAGCCAGGACCACGGAAGAAGATGCCGATGAAGGTCACAACGAGTCCGAGCGCCCAGAGGATGGAGAAGAGCGAAACCTCAAGTTTCCGATCCGAAGGTCGCGTGCTGTGAATGTTGCGGCGATCCAGATACGGGATCAGCGCGCTGCCAACAAGGATGCCGATTGGCGAGAGCGCGCCGGCAACCGTTGGATGGAAGTAGGCGAGCAACTCTTGCAGGCCCAAGAAGTACCAGGGCGCCTTAGCAACGGCGGGAGTGACGTTTGGGTTGGCGAGCTCTTCAAGTGGTGCGTTGATGAAGAGGCCGAGCAGGAGGAGCAGGATGCTCATCGCCACGGCGGCGAAGAACTCAATCGTGAGCAGGTGTGGCCAGGTCATCACCGTGTCATCTGGCTCCTTCTGGACGCGGACAACCGCGTCCTGCTTCACCAGCGCAAGGAGTCGATACGGTCGTGCCGCCATTGGGACGCGCTGCTTATCAATCTCCGTACGTCGCGACGGATCAACCGGCGCAACGGGTGCTGGGCGCTGCTCGTCGCTCATCGCTGCGCCTCACTCATAGTGGCCCGCTGATTCCGCCGTCCTTGCGGATCCGCCAGAAGTGGACCGCCAGGAAGACTGCGGCGAGAAGCGGGAGCACCATCACGTGCAGCACGTAGAAGCGCAGCAGTGTGTTCTGACCCACCTCAAGTCCGCCGAGGAGGAGGAGCTTGGATGGTGTGTTGAAGAGCGGCGCGTAGCCGGCCATGTTCGAACCGATCGTGATCGCCCAGTAGGCGATCTGGTCCCACGGCAGCAGGTAGCCGGTGAAGCTGAGCATGATCGTCAGGAAGAGGAGGAGGACGCCAACCACCCAGTTGAATTCGCGTGGTGGCTTATATGCGCCGTGATAGAAGACGCGCATCATGTGCAGGAAGACGAAGAAGACCATCAGGTGCGCCCCCCATCGATGGATGTTGCGCGTGATCTGTCCGAACGGGACGAGCGTCTGAATCTTCAGGATGTCCGAATACGCCTGCGTTGCCGATGGAGCGTAGAAGAACATCAGGTAGACGCCCGTGACGGTGAGGACGAGGAAGAGGAAGAAGCTCAAGCCGCCAAGGCAGAAGGTGTAGGCGAACTTCACGGCGTGCTGTCGCACGCGCACCGGGTGAAGGTGGAGGAAGACGTTGTTCATCACCGCATAGGCGCGACTTCGTTCGTCGTTCGGGTAAGAGTTGCGGAAGATGGAGCGCCACGCGGACGAGCGGCGGATCGCCTGGTCTACGCGTCCAACAAGGCTCACTGTGCCCCTCCCCCTGTGCCGGCGACTCCGGCCAACTGCCCATCTCGGTAGGACTCCTTATAGAGGCGACCGTCCGAGCTGATCTCCTGTAATTCGAACTTCTCCATCGTAATGGCGTCGAACGGACAGCGCTTGACGCAGAGGGCGCAGCGGATACAGCGCTCCTCATCCAGGATCATCGCCCCCCCGTTCTCCCAGCCGTACGCCTCGGAGAGCTCAGGGAGCGCCCCCTCAGACTTGAGTTGATTGATGTCCACCATATGGATGACCCCCTCGGGGCAGACGTCGGCACAGGCGCCGCAGAGGACGCAGCGCATTGGGTCGAACCAGATGTTGTAGTTGCACATCAGGCAGCGGGTGCTCTCCGCAACCGCCTGCTGCGCGCCATACCCGAGCTCCACCTGTGTGGTGAAGTTCACCGTGGCATCCCCTGAAGGGAGTCGCTCGGCGAGTGGCAGCACTGGGATGTGTTGACGTGGGATGCGGTCGTAGAACTCTGGCATGTCGTGGCGCCAGGAACTGGTGATGCGCACATTCGCATCCACCACAACTTGCGTTGCGCCAGCAAGGTAGCGATCAATCGCATAGGCGCACTTCTTGGCGTGACCCGCCGCCTCAATCATGGTGGCGGGGCCAGTCACAAAGTCACCACAGGCCCAGACGCCGCGAATGTTGGTGGCGTACGTTGCAGGATCCACCTTCACGCGACCGCGCGCAACTTCAAAGCTGCTCTGCACCGGAAGGAAGGTGAGGTCGGCCGCCTGCGATACGGCGGGGATCACCGTGTCCGCCTTCAAGATGTACTCCGATCCTTCGATTGGAACCGGGCTACGCCGACCAGAGGCGTCTGGTTCGCCGAGACGATTCTTGATCATGCGCACGCCGGTGATCTTCCCGTTCTCGCCGATCAACTCGAGTGGTGAGACCAAGAAGGCCATGTCCACACCTTCGCGCTCCGTCTCGCCGAGCTCCTCTTCGTCAACAACGAGCTCAGAGCGCGTGCGGCGATAGGCAATAGTGACGTGATCCGCACCGTGGCGAAGCGAGGTGCGCGCGCAGTCCATGGCGGTATACCCGCCACCGATTACCACCACGTCGCGACCAACACTGAGCGGATCGCCAAGGTTGGCGGTCTTCATAAAGTCAACGCCGTAGACGAGCCCCTCAAGGTCGCTCCCTGGCACATCAAGCGCAACCGGATCCATGGCGCCTGCGCAGATTGCGATCGCGTTGAAGTCGTTCTGGAGCTGCTCGAATGTCACGTCCCTGCCGATCTGCGTGTTGTAGACGAACTTCACGCCGAGCTGCTCAATCAGGCGCACGTCGGTCTCAATCGCTTCGCGTGGGAGACGGAAGGCGGGGACGCCGATCAACATCGTGCCGCCGCCGTACGGGAGGCTGTCATAGACGGTGACCTGATAGCCCTTTACGGCGAGCTCGCGCGCAACGGAGAGGCCAGCAGGTCCAGCGCCAACCACCGCCACACGCTCAGCGCGCGGCGTGATCTGCGGTGCAACGTCAGGGATGCCAGAGGCGGCGTGCCACTCCACCAAGAAGCGCTTCATGGCGCGGATCGCGAGCGGGCGATCAATGTCGCCACGGCGACAGGCGCGCTCACACGGCGCGGAACAGACGTAGGAGCACATTGCGGCGATCGGATTCGGATCGCGGGAGAGGAGGTAGCCCTCTTCGAACTTCCCCTCGGCGGCGAGATTCAGGTAGCCGCGGCAGTTGGTGCCAACGGGGCAGGCCTCTTGGCACTCAATGTTGCATTGAAGCCACGAAGCATCGACCGGTTGTACCAGGAAGTCCTGCGTCTGAAGAGTCACAGTCAACCTTTCTCACTGACGACGTGGACGCTGAATCTCTGCTCAAATTCTAGCAGGGGCTCCTCGTGAACGCCTTCGGCAAAAACCAGCCGCTGGGGTCAGATTTCGTGCGGGGTTAGCCTCGTTGTGCCGTGATCTCCGCAAGCACTTCCGCCGCATGGCCGGTGGGGGTGACACTCCCCCAGACGCGCGCAATGTGGCCGCTCGGGTTGATCAGGAACGTGACGCGATGCGTCCCAGTGAAGGTCCGCTCGCCGACCGTCCGCTCCCCCCAGACGCCGTACGCCTCAGCAACGGTGTGGCCGAGGTCGGCGAGGATCGGGAAGTTAAGTGAGAACTTGTCGCGGAAGGCGGCCTTGCTCTCTTGATCATCTGGACTTACACCCCAGACGATTGCGCCCGCCTCTTGCAGTGCGCGCTCTGCGTCGCGGAACTCACACGCCTCAATGGTGCAGCCTGGAGTGTCGTCCTTCGGATAGAAGTAGAGGACGAGCCAGCTCCCCGCCGCGGCGGTGAGTGACCGCTCCACGCCATCTGCGTCGCGCAGCGCGAAGTGCGGCGCTACGTCGCCTGCAACCGGTCGTGCATCAAGTGGACTCATGAACCGAGTGTAATCGCCTCAACGACGACGCGTGCAACGCTGAAGAGGAGCCCGCCGGCGCTGAGCAGGATCAGCAGCAAATCAGCTCGCCCGAAGCGCGAGGGTCGCAGCGCCGTGGCGGGTTGCAGCCGTGACGGGAGGCGTACCGCGCGGACCTCTAATGCGGTGGCGAGGCGCGGGACGGCACGGATCGCCGCATCAAAGAGGTCGGCGAGCAAGAGAGGATCAACGCCAGGCTTTGCCAAGCGGCGAATGGCGCGACGCTCTCGCGCCTCGCTCATCAGCGGCGGAAGCGTTGCGGCGCTAGCAAGAAGTGTCAGCGTTGGCGCGAACGGTGCGCGCAAGTGCTGCATGGCGGCATCGGCGAGGCGGAGTGGCTCGAACGGTCGCAACAAGACGAGGCTCCCTGCAGCGAAGGCCAGGAGTCGCACCCCCGCGCCGAACGCCGCCTCTGCCGTTGCGCCGCCAAGAAGATTCGCCAGCACCATCCCAAATATCGCCGGCGCTAACGCGGCGGCGAGTCGGAGCGTAGAGATCAGTTGCACGCCAGAGCTCCAGGCAACGATGAGTGCGGGGAGGGCAACAGCACCTTGCGCCAGCGCCGTTGCTGGACTGATCAGTGAAAGGAAGAACCAGAAGGCGGCGAGACCGAATCGTGTGAGCGGATTGCTGACGCCGAGCAGTCGCTTCACTGGAGCGGGTGTGAGTAGTTCGCGCGCTAGCTCAACACCTCGTTCAGCGAGTGGCCGCTCGATTGAATCTTCAGCACGAGCCGTACCTTCAGGATGCTGCAGCACGCGGGCGTGACGCATCTGCAGACGCGCATCATGCGTTGCAACCAAGAGTGCAACGCCACGCGCCGCAAGGTTCGCCAGCAGCGCGCTGACGCGCGCCGCCGCCTCGTCATCAAGGCCGAGTGTTGGCTCATCGGCAATCAGCAGGTCCGGTTCGGCGGCGGCCGTCACCACCAGCGCCAGGCGACGCCGCTCACCATCGGAGCAGCGCGAAGCGGGGCGATCCAGAAGATCTGCAACGTTGAGCGCCGCGGCAACTTCCGCGGCGCGCAGCCACTCACCTGCTGGCAAGAGTTGATGAACTGAACGCGCACCGAGGAGCAGCCCTGGGTCCTGCGGGGCGTAGCGTATTCGGGAGGCGGTGACGTGCCGTTCCCCCGCATCAGCGCTGAGCGTCCCCGCCGCAAGGGCGAGCAGCGTGCTTTTCCCACTCCCGGTCTCACCGCGCACTAACAGCAGCTCACCTGCGTGCAGTGTGGCGCTCACCGCGCCAACTGCGCCGCGCGCCGAACTTGCGGCGGCGAAAAGCTGGAGCACTACATGTCCGCGCTGGTCTATCAACTGCGCAACAGGAACGCGCGGCGGTTCCGCTCGATGTGCGGGCGGCTCAACAGCGCGGCCGCGAGCAAGGTGGAGGCGCGCCGTGACGGCGCCAAACGGCGCAACGTCGTGCGTCACGATCACGCGCGTTGCACGCTGCTCCATCAACAGTGCGGCGAGGGCGCCCGCGCGTGTGGCGTCGAGTCCGGCGAGCGGCTCGTCGGCAATCACCAGTCCGGGTGTGGAGACGAGTGCGGTGGCGGCAGCCGCCTGCGCGCGTTCTCCGCCACTGAGGCTCGCCACGTCGCGTTCCGCCGCGTCGCTCGGGAGGCCGGCGGAGGTGATCGCCGCTCGGGCACGCGGCTCAAGAAGTTCGGCGTGCACGCCGCGCGACTCGAGCGGGAGGGCGACGCGGCGACGAAACCGAGCTGCCCAAGGAGTTCGCGCGGCACGCCAGCCGCACCCTCCGCTGCTGCGGCAACAAGATCTACCCCGCCCACACGCAGCGTGCCACTCAACGTGCCGGGGAGGAGGGTGCCGAGGAGTCCAGCGATCGCTGCGGCGAGCGTGCTCTTCCCCGCGCCAGATGCACCACTGATCAGCAGCGTCTCACCCGCACCAATATGAATAGTGCTGCCGCGCAGATCTAACGTTGGCGCGTCAGCGCCGGCAGGTTGCCAGACCAGATCAGCGATTTCAATCTCCGGGAGGCTGGAGTGTTGTGGCTCAGGCACCGATCACGCCGAGTGCGCCGCTCCTCCGCAAGGCGCGATGCAGCAACAGCGCGCCACCACCGCCGAGCAGCGCACCGCTTACCACCATTGCGGCCGCAAGCGCCCCAGCATACGCAGCATCAACCCCGGCGAAGTAGAGCGGCAGATCGTGCAGCGCCATCCCAACGCCAGATGCGGCGCCAGCGAAGATCACCACTGGCCAACCCCAGACGCGATAGCCGAGCAGCGCAAAGACCATCTCCGCGCCGAGCCCCT
>JAPLHQ010000019.1 GCA_026389555.1 Chloroflexota bacterium | reverse complement strand
TCTGTTGCCCAGCCTGGTGCTGGCAGTTGCGCTGTCGCAACGAGTGGGAGCGCAACAGCACTGAGGAGTAGGACGAGCCCAACGGCGATGCCGCTCCACCGCGTGCTACCGAGATACGCGAGCCATGCAATAGAGACTGCCGCAGACCAAGCGAGGAGTGCGTAGACGAGCGCCGTTGGTCCCGCAGCTGGATCTTCAAGGCGTCGCGCAACGAGGATCGTGAAGAGGCCAGCGAGCCCGAGACACGCCGAATACCAGTAGCCGAATCGCGTCTTCGAGAGCAGCAAGACGGTTCCGGTGCCGAGCCATCCAGCGGTCCAGACGGCGCCAGTGAGATACCAGACGCGATACAACGGTTCGCTCCACCCGATAAAACCTGCGAGTGTTTCGGCGGCTGCGGCGGCTGCGAAAGCGGTTGCACCAATTGCACATGCGAGTTGATACGGAGCGCGGCGGAACCGATACTGGTTAAAGAGGAGTGCCGCAAAGAGTGCGGCGGTGAGCGTGGTGAGTAGGGAGATCACGCTCGGTCCGGCCTACGCCGGAAGAAACTCGTGATCACTCTGGTGCAGTCCGTCGCAGAGTCCAAGGGCAGCTCCTGCTTCAGCGCTCGTTAGCTGCACGGGTCGCATGATCTCGCGAACTGAACTCTGCGCGCAGAAGTACCAGCCGTTCGCCGCCATCCACTGCGATGGGCATGCTGGCTTTGCGCAGAATTGGAACGGACCGGGGTTGATCGGCGAGGCGCTCTCAAATGAAGGGGCAACCTCCGTGGCGATGATGTCCAACACGCTGACGCGGAACGGCGTGCCGCTGATCGGTTGACGACAGCCCTCACAGCGAATGCCGCTGTTCTCCGTCACGATCGTTGGAATCTTGATGCCCATGATCTCCATGCCTGAATCGTACCCGAGCAGGGGCGGGGTGTCGGCGCCCACAAATAGGCGCAAGGTCGTACCCTACGGAGATGAGCCAGAACCGTGGGCGTCGTATTCGAGGTGTGGTCTCTCTCGGCACGGGGGTGGCCGTGGTCGTGGCGCTCGGCGCCTCGCTCCTCTACTTCCTCTGGGTTGCCAGCATCCGCAACGCGGATCAGATCGGCCAGCTCTCCATCGGGACCTTTGTTGTTGGGATCGCCTGCGCCTTCGCGGCGCTGATGCTCGCCTTCAGCATGATCCGTGCCATCCGACGCGCTGAAGACGGGCGAGCGCTGCTCGCCGCGCTCCTCGCCGGCGGCTTCGCGATCGCCGCTGCGGCGGCCCTCGCCGCCTCGGACGTGCTCGGCAAGCTCGCCAGCTAAAACCCTCCGCGCCCCCCTCTTTGGGGCCGCCACGGCGGTCGGATGCTACCCTCGCGTTCGCGCGCCCCTATCGTCTAGCGGCCTAGGACGCCACCCTTTCAAGGTGGAGATCACGGGTTCGAATCCCGTTGGGGGCACCACTCCACCCAGGACGAGCGCCGCTCGGCGTGCCATCCTGAGCGCATGCCGATCAGCATCGTCGCCTTCCTCACGTACGCACTCCTCCTCCTCGCTGGGCTCGGCCTCACACTCGGTCGGATCGTTGAGCAGGCGACCAACGCGCCGATCACTCTGCAGGGCGTTGTCTGGATGGCGCTGATCGCCGCCTGCATCTTCACCATCACCCTTGTGATCCAGCGAAAGGGGGCGGGGCGAGGATTCGCCATCGGACTCAGCACGATCCTGATCCCAGCTGGCCCGCTGATTGCACTCACCCTTGGCAATTGGCTCCCAGGCCTCCCGCCGATTCTTCTTGCACTTCTCTTAATCCGAGGGCTTCGTGGCGCCAGAGCACGGGAATGGTTGAACGAGATATGAGTGGCGACGAGCGACCGAAAGAGCTTGCACTGAGCGGCACCTTTGATCTGCCGCTGGATGTGCATCTCCATACGCTCTTGTCGCCAGATTCGTCTGTCCCCGTAGACGTGTATCCAGCACTCGCTATCGCACTTGGGATGCCGCGCATCGCGATCACTGATCACCTTGATTTTGATCCGCGTGAACCGGGCACAACGCTTGCGCCACATGAGCGCCGTGTGGAGGTGATTGAAGATCTACGACGAAGGTTCGGCGACAAGATTGAGATCCTGCTCGGTGTGGAGATCACCTATGAACGCGCGTATGAATCCGACATTCGTGAGCATCTGAAGCGGCACCAGTACGACCTTACGATTGGGAGCGTGCACCCAGGGATTGATTCGCCATTTAAGCGCTCTCGCACAGAAGTCTTCGCCGGGAGTGATGCGAACGTGACAGCACCGTACTTCGATGAAGTGCTTGGCGCTGTGGAGAGCGGCCTCTTTGACATCCTTGGCCACGCTGATTATGTGCGGAAGTATGTCTTCCCACACATCACCACAGACCGATTTGAAGCGGCACCAGAACTTTACGAACCGTTCTTACAAGCATTGGTAAAGACCGGGACGGCGCTCGAGATCAATAGCTCTGGCTGGCGTCAACGCACCGGCGTCTGCTATCCGCTTCCACAAGCGGTTGCACGCTACAAGGAGCTTGGCGGCAAGTACATCGTCACTGGTTCCGATGCGCATGAGCCCGACTGGTTTGCACTGAACTTCGATCGCGCACGCGACCTGTTGCTTGAGACCGGATTCGATGAGCTGGCAACGAAGCGCTGGAAGAGCGCCGGTGAGCACTGGCCAGTGACGCCGACGAAGGGTTAATCCAGAGCTACGAGATTCAGTCCGGCGGAAGCGTTGGGTCGGCGGTAGAGAATCCCCGCTCGGTTGCAAGCGCAACACCACCGCGCTGATCCACCAAGACGTAGGCGCGAATCACATCGAGCGAATCGCCCGCTGGGATCTCCATCGTTGGGCGAACGTCATCGGTGACGATGAGCCAGTAGACGCCGCTCAGCGCTGCGTCGTCAGAACCTGCGCTGGTGAGCGTGATGAGTCGAACGCGCGGCGTTGCTCCGATCGGCGCATTGGCTGAGCGTGCGGCGCGCACCGCGCTCTGCGGGGAGATCCCAGCGAGGACGGTGTCAGCGGTGACCGCCTCCCATCCGGCGGGGAGCGGGAGGTCGAGTGGCCGAATACGGTCCGCCTGCGCGCGGAGGAGGAGTGCGCCAACGATGAAGGCGGTGGCGAGGAGGAGCGCGACGCGAGCGATCTGCCCGCGGCTTACTGGCGTGGCGATCTCTACCCCCGCAGGGGGCGGCGTAGCGGGTGGCTGGGTTACGGGCGACTCGTTCTGGCTCATAGCGCCATCGTGCCAGAGTTTCACGGCTACGATTCAGCCATGACAAAACAAGGGGCCACCCCAGACGGAGCTGAGCGCGCCGCCGCGCTCCCACGCGACCCGCTCCTTGGAATTCCGCTTCGTCACGTCGTGCGCGACGCCATCGGCCGCGCCCTCCGCCGAGCGATCGCCTCAGGAGCGCTCCCTGGTCCAGAAGATGCGGCGGCCCTCGATGCGCTCATCCATGGAATCGAAGTTGAAGTCCCTGCAAGTAGCGACCACGGTGACTACGCCTCAAACATTGCAATGAAATCAAGCAAGCTGCTGAAGCGCGCGCCGGCACAGATCGCCGCGGCGATCGTTGCAGAGTTGGCTGCGGAGGCGGGAGAGCGAATCCACGGAGGCGATGGTGCGCTTGGACCGATCGCAAGCGCCAGCGTTGCCGGTCCCGGCTTCCTCAACGTACGACTCCGCGCTGGGCTACTCGCCGATCTTCTTGACGCCATGATCGCCGCGCCAAACGCATGGGGCCACCTTGCGCAGAACACCAGAGAGAAACCGCTGCGTGTCAATGTGGAGTTTGTCTCGGCGAATCCAACCGGACCGCTCACCGTTGGCAATGCGCGCGGCGCATTTGTTGGCGATCTCCTCTCGCGCGTCCTTGAGGCGGCGGGGCAAGAGGTGACGCGCGAGTATTACTTCAACGACTTTGGCGAGCAAGTGCGCCGACTCGGCGAAAGCGTGATCGCCCTGCGCGATGGAGCGGAGGTAGCTGAAGATGGATATAAGGGTGACTACGTTGCCGAACTAGCCACCGCAATTCCACCAGATGTTGCAACGCGCGCGTCAGCGGCTCGTGCGTCAGGAGCCACGAGCACTGATGACGATGAGGTCGCAGTGATTGGAAAGTGGGCATCAGAACGCATTCGCCGTGGAATTCAGGCGTCGCTTGCGGCGCTTGGTGTGGAGTTTGATGTCTGGCGATCAGAAGGTTCGCTCTACACAGAAGGGTTTGTGGATCGCGCTATTGAGAAGCTGCGCGCCGCCGGATGGCTGGAGGAGCGCGATGGTGCACTCTGGTTCAAGAGCACGGCGTTTGGCGATGACAAAGATCGCGTCATCAAGAAGTCGACCGGCGCGTACACCTACTTCGGATCCGACATTGGATACGTTGAAGAGAAGTTCGGCCGCGGATTTGATCACCTTGTCTACGTCTGGGGCGCCGACCATCACGGCACTGTTGCGCGCGTGCGCAATGCCGGCGAGGCGCTCGGTTACGCGAAAGAACATATGGAGATGCTGCTCGTTGCTTGGGTGCGCTTTGTTCGTGATGGTGTGGAGATGAGCATGTCAAAGCGCGCCGGAACATTCGTCACGTTGGATGAGTTGCTTGAAGAGATCGGCGTAGATTCGGCGCGCTGGTACTTTGCTTCGCGCAGTGCGAGCACCGCGATCGACTTTGATATCAAGGCTGCCACCGCGCGCAATAGCGAGAACCCTGTCTACTACGCGCAGTACGCACATGCGCGCATGCAGTCAATCCTGCGCAAGGGTGAGGCCGAAGGGATGAAGGCATCGGAGAGCATCGGCGATCTTCTCAACGACGAGGCCACACCAGATGCAAAGCTTGCGCGCGTGATCGTGCGTCTCCCAGAAGTTGTTGAGGATGCCGCCGCGCATCACGAGACGCAGGGGGTCACGACGTATGCAACCGAACTCGCCACCGCCTTCTCCGCCTTCTACCGCGACGCGAAGGTGGTGGACTCGAGCGCCGCAACGCTCTCCTCCCAGCGCCTTCGCCTGGTGGCGGCGGCGGCCACCAGCCTCGCCGCCTCCCTCCGCCTCCTCGGGATCTCCGCCCCCGCCGAGATGTAGGCCCGCCCTCGGGGCGAGCCATGGAGGGGCGTGAGCATTGAGAAGTCTTTACCTGGCTGCCCAGTAGGGATTCACCCCGGAGGCGGATGATGTGCATCCGGTTCACTGGACCTCCCTCCTGAGAACCGACCTCCCGCCAGGCGGGGGCGATGGGCATTGTCCCCCGCCTGGCATATCCCTCCCTCGCACCCCCTTCACGCTCAACTGAGCACGCCACGGCGTACGACGCTGGGGGGTGCCGCGTGGGAGAATAGGGCGATGGAACTCACCTATTACGGACGCAGCTGCGTTCGAATCCGAGGACGCGAGGCGACGATCGCCTATGACCCGTACACCTCCATCGTGGGGCCGACGGGGCGTGGCATCACCGCAGACATCGTCACCCTCAGCCACCCGGACGACGCGCCGCTTGCGCGCGTCAAGGGACGCCTTGCACCACGCGATGGACGCACTCCGATTGCCACCAGCCTGGATAACGCGGTGGTCCTTGAGGGGCCGGGCGAATACGAAGTGAAATCGGTACTGATCACCGGCATCCGTAGCTACCGCGACAACCACCGCGGACCTGCGGCGCGACACAACACCGTCTTCTACGCCGAAATCGATGGCATTCACGTGGTGCACCTCGGCGATCATGCCGAAGGGTTCTCCACCGACCAGATCAAGGAGCTCCCTGGTGCAGACATTGTGCTCGTCCCAGTTGGCGGCGAGTTGAGCGCAGAGGCCGCTTCGGCGCTGATCAGCGAACTTGGACCGAAGATTGTTATCCCAATGCCGATGACCGATGACGTTGCAAAGGCAAACGCTGCAGTGAAGGCTTTCTGTAAGGAGGAGGGGCTCACCACGCCGCCAACCGCACAACCGAAGCTGACGATTACCATCTCCGGGCTCCCAGAGGAGACGACCACGATTGTGGTGGAGCCACGCGGCGAGGCCTTCGGCGCCGACTAGCACGCCCTCGCTAGCCCGCGGAACGCGCCACACTGTTGGCACATCCATATGTTCTGATGCACGCATGGGA
>JAPLHQ010000108.1 GCA_026389555.1 Chloroflexota bacterium | reverse complement strand
TCAAGCGTCTCGGTCAGCGTCCCGATCTGGTTCGGTTTCACCAGCAGCGCCGTTGCGGCGCGCTCTTTGATGCCGCGCTGAATGCGCTCAACGTTGGTGACAAGAAGATCATCGCCAACAATCTGCACCGTGTCGCCGATGCGTTGCACCAGCGCGCTCCAGCCGCTCCAGTCATCTTCGGCGAGTCCGTCTTCAAGACTGATGATTGGGAACTTCGCGCACCAACCCGCCCAGAGATCAATCAGCTCACCGCTCTCAAGGGTGCGCCCTTCGCGTTCGAGTGTGTAGCGGCCATCAGCGGTGAGCAGCTCGGTGGCGGCGGCATCAATGGCAATTCCAACCTGTTCGCCCGGCTTGTAGCCGGCGCGCTCAATGGCGGTCATCAACGCCTCAAGCGCCGCCTCATTAGATGGGAGGCTAGGCGCAAATCCCCCCTCATCGCCCTGTCCCGTTGCGAGGCCACGATCGTGCAGGTGCGTGCGGAGCGCGGCAAAGATTTCCGCGCCAGCGCGCAGCCCTTCGGCGTAGGTGGTGAAGCCGACCGGAACCACCATGAACTCCTGGAAGTCGGTGGAGTTCGCCGCGTGCTTTCCACCATTCAATATATTCAAGAGCGGAACAGGGAGCGTCTGCGCCGTTTCGCCGCCAATCTCTTCGTAGAGCTCAACGCCGTGCAGTGCAGCGCGCGCATGTGCTGCAGCGAGCGAGACACCGAGGAGTGCATTTGCGCCAAGGCGCCCCTTATTCGCCGTGCCATCGAGTGCAATCAACTGCTCATCAATGGCGCGCTGGTCATCAACGCTCTTTCCAGTGAGTGCGCTCGTGATCTCGTCGTTGACTGCGCTGACGGCCTGAAGGACGCCCTTCCCGCCAAAGCGGCGCTTGTCACCGTCACGTCGCTCCACCGCTTCATGGGCACCGGTACTTGCGCCAGATGGAACGGCGGCGGTGCCGTGGGCACCACTCTGAAGGTGCAGCTCAACCTCTACGGTTGGATTGCCGCGCGAATCAAGGATTTCGCGTGCGTGGATCCGCGTGATCCGATCGCTCATGAGCTCTTCTTGACTGGGGCCTTCGCCTTCTTCTCCACCTCTGGCCCGTGCCAGGCGATCGGCAGCGTCTCGTACGGCGAGCCGGATGTTGGGATCACGGCGAGGCCTGGTAGCTCTCGTCCTTCAAGGAATTCAAGTGAGGCGCCGCCGCCAGTGGAGAGGTGCGTCATCTTTCCAGCGAGATTCAGCTGCTGTAGCGCGGCGATGCTGTCGCCGCCGCCAACCACCACGGTGGCGCCCGCCTCTGCCTTCTCGGCGGCGAGCTTGGCGAGCTCGCGCGTTGCGGTACCGAACGCAGGGATCTCAAAGACGCCGAGTGGCCCGTTCCAGAGGATCGTCTTCACTGGGCCAAGCGCATCGCGCACCGCGTTGATTGAGTCAGGGCCGAGGTCGACCATGTGCCAGCTCGCGGGGAGCTTCTCTGTGGAGACAACCTTGAACTCTGTGCCGCGCGTCACCTCTTTTGCAACAACGCCGTCGACTGGGAGGAGCACCTTCACGCCGCGCTCGGCTGCAAGCTTCAAGATGCGACGCGCATGTTCCACCATCTTTGCCTCGTAGAGACTCTTCCCAACGCTGCGCCCAGAGGCAACGAGGAAGGTGTTCGCAACGCCACCGCCAAGAATTAAGAGGTCGACCTTCTTGATCAGCGCCTCAAGCACGGCGACCTTCCCCGAAACCTTCCCTCCGCCAACGATGGCGGCGAACGGCCGCGCCGGCTTGTCCAAGAGGTTAGAGAGTGCTTCAACCTCGCTCTCCATCAGCAGGCCAACGTATGACGGGAGGATGCCAGCAACGCCAACGGTACTCGCGTGGGCGCGATGCGCCGTGCCGAATGCATCGTTGACGAAGACATCGCCGTAGGAGGCGGGCCGCGCCGCAAAGGCTGGGTCGTTCTTC
>JAPLHQ010000038.1 GCA_026389555.1 Chloroflexota bacterium | reverse complement strand
GTGGCGGCGCTGAAGTCGGCCACTGGCGATCCGGTGGAGTACGGCCAGGAGATCTTCCTGCTTGAGTCAATCGGCGAGGGTGCCAAGTGATCAAGCGCGTCCTGATTGCGAATCGTGGTGAGATTGCGCTGCGCATCCTGCGCGCCTGTCGCCAACTCGGCCTTGAGGCGGTGGTCGCCTACAGCGAAGCGGATGCCGACTCGCGTGCGGTGCTGGTTGCCGACGAGGCGGTCTGTATTGGTCCGGCGGACGCGAAGCAGAGTTACCTCTCAGCACCCGCGATCATCTCCGCAGCACTCGCCACCGGCTGCGACGCCATTCACCCGGGCTATGGCTTCCTCTCCGAGAACGCCGCATTCGCCGAAGCGGTTGCGGCGCACAAGCTCACCTTCATTGGGCCATCGGCGCCGATCCTTGAGAAGTTCCACTCCAAGGCGGCCACACGCGCGCTGCTCGCAAAGCACGGCCTCCCTACGATCCCTGGTTCAGACGGCGTGGTGGCGGATGAGGCGGCGGCGTTGGATGCGGCGAAGAAGATCGGCTATCCAGTAATCCTCAAGGCATCCGCGGGTGGTGGCGGGCGCGGGATGCGCGTGGCACAGGACGCCGCCGAGCTCAGCAAGAACTTCTACATCTGCGCGCAAGAGGCGCAGGCCGCCTTCGGCGACGGATCCATTTACTTGGAGAAGTATCTCAGCGCAACGCACCATGTTGAGGTGCAGATCGCGGTTGATAGTGAAGGGACGGCGCTCCACTTTGGTGAGCGCGACTGCTCGCTACAGCGCCGTCATCAGAAACTCGTTGAAGAGTCGCCATCCACGGCGCTCACACCGCGCGTCCGCGAAGAGTTCCTTGCGCGCGCCGCAAAGGCGATCGGCGCCGCCGGCTACCGCAACGTGGGGACGCTCGAGTTCTTGGTTGGCCCAGACGGGAAGCCGTACTTCATTGAGATCAACTGCCGCATCCAAGTGGAACATCCCGTCACCGAGGTGGTGACTGGCGTTGACCTTGTGGCGCTGCAGATCGCACTCGCTGGTGGCGCGCGCATGCCAATGACGCAGCGCGACATTCAGCCGCGCGGCCATGCGATTGAGTTCCGCATCACGGCAGAAGATCCCGCAACTAACTTTCAGCCGCAGGCGGGGGAGATCATCGCGTATCGTTCGCCGAGCGGTCCCTGGGTGCGATTCGACTCGCACCTCTACGCGGGCTACGAGGTGCCGCCGTACTACGACAGCCTCCTCGGCAAGCTGATTGTTTGGGGGACAACGCGCGAAGAGGCGATCGCACGCTCCCGCGCCGCACTCCGCGAACTAGAGATTGACGGCGTGGCGACCACGCGCGACTTCTTCCTCGGCCTCCTGGAGAGCCCCTCATTCTTGAACGGCGCCGTCACCACCAGCATGCTTGACGACGTTGGCACCGCAGCCATCCTCGCCGCCGCGCCGCGCCGCTCGGGCGACCAGGCGGGTGCGTAGCATGGAGGCGTTGTGAGCGAGCCGCTTCTGAACCAGCAGCAGATTGAGGCGCTGATCCCGCATCGCGCGCCGTTCCTTCTACTGAGCCGCGTCGTTTCTGAAGATCGTGCGGCGGGTTCGCTAGTTGCAGAGCTTGATGTCCGCGCCGATGCCTTCTGGGTCCCCGGCCACTTCCCGCAGCCGGTCGGGCCGATCATGCCGGGCGTCCTCCAAGTTGAAGCGCTCGCGCAGGCGATGGCGGTCTATGTGGCGCGCACCGAAGGGTTCGGCAACCGACTCGGCGTCTTCGCAAAGATCGAAGAGTGCCGCTTCACGCGCATGGTGGTTCCTGGCGAAACGTTGCAGCTGGAGATCGTGATGCAGAAGCTCGGCTCACGCATGGGGAGCGCCGTCGGCACCGCCTCCGTCAACGGCGAGAAGGCCTGCAGCGCAACGATTACGTTTGTCATTCCGCCAGAGAGCGCACTCCCGCACCCGTCTGGGTCCACCGCGTCATAAGAGAGGAAGTCAACCAATGAAGCGCGTCCTTGTCATCTCCGATATCCACGGCAATCTCGCCGCACTTGAGGCGATTGTGGCGAAGTTCCCTGCGCTGAAGCCAGACCAGGTGGCGATCCTTGGGGATCACGCCCTCTTCGGGCCGAAGCCAACCGAGACGATTGACCTGATCCGCAAGTTGCAGTCGAGCGGCGCGTTGGTTACCGCCGGTACCGGCGACATTGCGGTGGCCGACCTTGATTACGCGGCGAGCTTCCCGAGCCTCGCCGGCGGACTCCCGCCAGCACTGAAGGCCTCCGTGGAGTGGGCGTCGGATGAACTTGATGACGATCGCATTGAGTGGCTGCGCTCCCTCCCAACGGAGCGTCGCATCCGCTACGGCGAGATCGGCGTCACCTTCTGCCACGCCTCGCCAGGCTCACGCACCATCCCGTTGAGCGCCGATCTTGATCCATCCACCACGTTGGAGCTGATCGGCCAGACCGACTCGCGCCTTGTCTGCGTTGGCTTCACCCATCAGGCACGCGTCAAGGATTACGGCTGGAAGGTGATCGTGGACGCCGGATCCGCCGGACTCCCGTATGACGGTGAGGCCTCCGCCGCATTCGCGGTCATCGATATCGATCCAGAGGCCGCCACGATCAGCGCCGAGATTCATCGCGCAACCTATGACACGGACGCAGTGAGCGATGCGCTCACTGCGCGCGGACTCGCGGGTGACGCGTATCGTGCCGCCACCGTACGCACAGGGAAGATGGTGCGATGAGCAGCGCGCATCGCGTTGTTGTCACCGGCATGGGGGCGCTCTCCCCACTCGGTCGCGGCGTGGATGCACTCTGGAGCGGACTCCTTGCGGGGCGCTCTGGCATTCGCCGTCTTGAAGGGCTCGACCTCACGGGCCAAGAGGTGGACTTTGGCGGACAGGTGCCGAACTTTGATCCATCCGACATCCTTGAGGCGAAGCAGATCAAGCGACTCGATCGCTTCTCACACCTTGCGATCGCCGCATCCGTTGAAGCGCTCACCTCCGCAGGTCTCCCAGCGCGACTAAGTGACGAGCTCGCCCTCGGCACCGCAACGATCATCGGCTCAGGACTTGGTGGTGCGACAACACTCTTTGAACAGGCGCTGAACTATGCCGAGAAGGGGGCGGGTCGCGTCTCACCATTCTTGATTCCCGGAGCGAT
>JAPLHQ010000030.1 GCA_026389555.1 Chloroflexota bacterium | reverse complement strand
GCCGCCGCAACCGCAATCATGGGAGCGATCACCGCTTCGGTCGCACTGTTTGACAGCGCGCTTTCGCTCACGCTCCTACGACTCGCCGAGGGGGCAGTCTTTGCGATCGCGTTGATGTGCGCCGTCGAAGTAGTTGATCGCCTAGTGCCACGCCGCCTTCACGCAACAGGGCAGTCGCTCTATCACTCTGCTGGGACGCTTGGCGCCGCGCTCGGCGGCATCGTCGCAGGCGTCCTCTACGACACCGCAGGCTCCGCCGTAGTGTTCGTTGCAAGCGGGGTGGGGCTGTTGATCACCGCACTCTTTGCGCTCCGCACCATTCCGCGGGGACGCGTGCTGCTCGAGTCCGACGCCACCCACGGTGCCAGATAGCAAAACGCCCCGCCGCAGCGTCAGCTGCAACGGAGCGCTATGAGATCGGCTTCGTTAGCTTTGAAGGTCTTTGTAGACCGCGATAAGCACCGGGATCATGACGATCACACCGAGCACGAAGACGATCGGTTCGGTCACTTGCCCTTCTTGGACAACAGGCTTCCCAGCGAAAGGATCGCTGGAACCCAGAGGCCGATATAGATTGCCGTCTCAGCGTTGGCAACAAAGCCAACTCCAAAATAGTGCGCAATGGATAGTGCGAGGCTCGCAGCCGCCGCAACGATGTACAGGTTCTTCGAATCCATGTTGACCTCCCTTTACGTGACCCGAGTTTCGGGCCTGGCCATACTTTACCGCAGGGCGGGGGGGGCGTCACCTTCGCCTAGGTCGACGTTGGCGATCCGTTCGCCCTTCTGCACGATGCGCTTCACCGAGGTTTGGGCGCCGTTAATGTCCTCGCCCACCTGCCGGAAGTGGGTGGCGAGCTTCTCAATGCGCTCAGCGAGCAGTTCAACGTCACGCGTGAGGCCGCCCACCTCCTGCTGGATCAGGATCGCCTGCTCGCCAATCTTTGACTCAACGTGGAACATGCTCACCGTGGCGAGCAGCGCATGCAGGGTGTTCGGCGAGGCGAAGACCACGCGCTTTCCGTTGGCGTACTGCTCAAGGTCGGGGAAGCTGGTGAAGAGTTCGGCGTAGATCGCCTCCGACGGAATGAACATCACGGCGAGGCGACTCGTCTCACCGGGGATCACATACTTAGAGCCGATCGCGTCAATGTGCGCTTTTAGTGCCGTGCGGAACTGCGTTGCGGCGGTGGGGTCGCCAGCGACGAACTTCTGATACGCCTCGAGTGGAAACTTGGAGTCAACGCAGACGCGGTTTGACGCAGCACCGCGGCCCACGATGCAGTCGGCAATCTTGCCGTTGGAGAGCGTCTCTTGAAAGCTATAGAGATCGTTCGGGAGGGCGTCGCGCACGATCTCTTCCAGGCGCGCTTCGCCGTACTGGCCGCGCGCCTGCTTGTTCTGAAAGACGGAGAGGAGCTCATCCATCGGCTCACGAAGGCGATCGATCCCCTGTTGCGCCGCGTCAATGCGCGCGAGGCGCTCAACAACCGACTGCAGCTGATCTTCTACGCGCTGTGCCTGCAACGTGCTTGTGGGATCGGGCGGCGCGCTACGACCCGATCGTACGGCGGCGAACAGCGCAGCGACGGCGGCGATCGCCGCAAGGATCAGCGCGACGATAGTGACCAGATCGTTCATGCGCTCAGTCTCACTGATCGCCGTGCCGACTGCGTGGCACGGCGCGTTGGCCTACTAGAACCAGCCGAAGAGCCCTGACTTCTTCTTCAGGATCGGGAGGCCAGTTCGACCCGACTCCTTCACCTTGTAACCCTCAGGAATCTCCGCGACTTGCCCCTTCCCCGCCTTCTTGGCGAAGAAGTAGAGCGTCACCGTCTTCCCACTCGCAACCTTGCGCGAGCGGCCATGCAAAAAGTAGGTTGTCCCCTTCGAGTTCTCAAATGAAAACGCGGCCATGATGTTCCCTCCCTCTTTTCCTCTGTGTGACCAGTGGTCACTCTTGCCAAAGCGTACGTCTTACAGACTCCCGCGTGAAGGGGTCAACCTCCCTGAGGATCCTCACGAGAGGAGGGCCAGAGATGTGCCGGAAGGTCGTCGAGTGGTGTCGTGAACGGCAACGGCAACTCGATCTTGCGAACCTCGCCGCAATTGCGGCAGAACATGTAGAGCGGCGTTCCCTCGGCCGCTGCAGCCTCAAAGAGGTGCGGCTGCTCGGGAAGGTCGCCGTTCGGGCACTTCACGTTCGGGTTCGCTGGCCCTCTCATTAGAGGGCTATGCCTTCTTAAGGATTGGGAGCCCTGTCTTCTTAGACTCAACAACCTTGTAGCCACTTGGCAGCGCTTCAATGGCGCCAGCGCCCGAAGCCTTCGCAAAGAAATAGAGAGTTACCGTCTTGCCGCTTGCAGCCGTCCGGCTACGACCATGAAGAAAGTACGTCACGCCTCGAGTGTTCTTGTGGCTAAAACCCATGGGATCCTCCTCAACTTGTACTGATACTGAGTATCAGTTAGGGAAAGCCTAGGGCGAGGGTGGGTAGGTGTCAACCAGGAGAGCTACACGCCGGGGATTGGCAGGGCGCGGGAGAGAAACTCGGGCATCCGGGGCAGGTCTACGTTGCCGCCGCTCACAATGACAACCACGCGATCACCTTGTGACACAGGAATACGTCCAAAGAGGAGGGCGGCGAGCGCAGCGGCACCAGCGGGCTCCACCACCTGCTTACAGCGCTCGGCGAGGAATCGAAGGCCGCCGAGGATCTCTTCGTCGGGGAGGGTAACGCAGGCATCCAGCAGAGAGGCGGCGAGTGGAAGCGTCCATGAGCCGGCGTAAGGGGCGCCGAGGCCATCAGCGATTGATTTCGGCTGAACTGGAACGATGCTACCCGCCTCTACGGCGAGCTTCACCGCCGCTGAGCCCTCTGGCTCAACGCCGTAGATGCGAATCCCTGGCTTCAACGCGCGCAGCGCAACAGCGGTGCCGCAGAGCATGCCGCCGCCGCCGAGTCCGCCAATCACCACGTCGGCCTCAGGGAGCTGATCAAGAATCTCCAGGCCGAGCGTCCCGTGTCCGGAGATAACGTACGGATCATCAAACGGGTGTGCGTCAAACAGTCCGAGTTCTTTGACGAGCTGATCTTTCAGGACGCCCGCTTCGCCCATGAGTCCATCAACAAGGTGAACTGTTGCGCCGTATGACTCGCAGGCTGCGATCTTTGCGGGGACGGCACTTCGTGGCATCACCACGTGTACAGGAGCCCCGAACTGTCGCCCCGCCCATGCATAAGCGGCAGCCGCATTGCCAGCACTGAAGGTAATCAGTCCGCGGCGCCGCACCTCCGCCTCGCCAAAATGCTCCACCATCTGTGTCACGCGGTTCAACATCCCGCGCACCTTGTACGAGCCGGTGCGCTGCAGGTGTTCCGACTTTAGGCGCACGCGTCCATCGCCGAGGAGCGGTCCACCACTCCGACGCAGCGCCTCGGCGGCGCCGATCGACGAGAGGAGCGGTGTGATGTGGAGGCGACCAGCGGTGCGCGCGGCGGCGGCCTTCACCGCCTTGAGGTCCATCGTGAAGGCGCCCCCCGTTAGCGCGTCGCGCGTAGGGAGTGGCGGGGAGGCTGGTCGTAGTTCAGGCATGTACGAACGGTAGCCGACGACTGAATGACGTGCGAACAGGTACCGTTCGGATATGAGCACACCTGAGATTCGCCACGCAACGGTTGACGAGATCCTTCCGCTTCGCAGCGAAGTCCTGCGTGGCGGTGGGCCGCTTGAGCGCGCCCTCCTCCCGGGTGACCGTGAAGGACTCGGCGTGCACTG
>JAPLHQ010000068.1 GCA_026389555.1 Chloroflexota bacterium | reverse complement strand
TCAATGTCGGTGAGGAACTTCACGTACTCCCAGGCCCAGGCCTTGTTCTGGGATGTTGACGAGACGCCAAATCCAGAAGCCGCTCCTTGGATCTTCCCGTTCCCCTCAACAGGGACGGAGACGGCGTCCCACTCAAATGCACCAGCGGAGTCGGCGATGATCGCCGGTGACTCCCATGTGCCGGAGATCAGCATGGCAACGTTTCCAGCGGAGAAGTTCTGTTCACCCGCCTTGTCGCCCTCTGGTAGACCACCGAACCCTGCGCCGAGGCTCCAGTTAAGGACCGCTTCGCGGCTTAGGTCGTCGAGTGTCTTCATTGCATCGGCGCAGCTGGCGCCGTTATACGTGTACTCGGTTGCGGCCGAGTCGTCGTTGCTCAGCTCGCAGCCGTACATGCGCATCCAGGCGACGTACTGCTCGTTCCAGGCGAGCGTCAGGCCGTAGCGCTTGCTCCCCTTGTCAGCCGTCTTGCGAGCGGCATCAACGAACTCTGCAATGGACCAATCACTCGTTGGCTCAGCCACGCCAGCCGCCTTGAAGATGTCCTTGTTGTAGTAGACGAAGTTGAATGGCAACACGCTGTTTGGCATGACCAACTGCGCGCCGTCAACCTGAAACGACTTCAGCAGCGCCGAAGGGTACGGGCTCAGGTCGTAGCCATCTGCTTCGATGAAGCTGTCGAGTGGCTCAAACGCGCCCGCAACGGCGAACTGGGTGAAGCCGGTGTCCGTGTCGGTCCAGATCACGTCGCCCACCGTTCCGGCGGCGATCTGTGGGAGGACCGTGTCGATGTAATTACCGCTCTGCACCACCTCAACGGTGACGTTCGGATGGAGTGCGGTGAAGTCGGCCGCTTGGGCCTGTCGATACTCAAGTTCCGCCTGACCACCAGCGTTGAAGATCTGGATGGTGAGCGTCACTGGGTCAGTGGTGAGTTCGCTCCCTGCGGCAGGACTCTCGCTGCTCCCTCCGCATGCGGCTACAAGTAGCCCTGCCGCGAGCGCGGCCGCTGCTGCGCGTCGCCATGACGTTCCCTTCATCTGTTCCTCCTCATCTATGGCCCCGTATGGCATGTACCACGGGGTCGCAAAATGATCTCATAAATATGTCGGGTTTTGAAGGCTGGTCTCACTCAATCGGGCAGTAAGAAAGAGACCCCCGTCGTCAGGCGGGGGTCTCTTTAGCGGCTACCCCTAGCGATCAACCAGGCGGGGTGGCGCATTCAAGCAGGGCATAATTTTGTGTGCGCCGCGCAGCGGTCGCACTATTTGATGCGAATCGGTCTCCTCTGAATGCCCGTGCGACTGATCGAATGCTTTTTAGTGGTGCGGCGCAGTCCGTATCGTCATTACCGAGGCCTGTGAAGGCGATCCCTCCACCAGTCGCTGCTCGATTGCCGCGGTATGTATTACGCGTGAAAAACTTCGGCATCACCTCTGTTGCGTCAAACGAGAGGAAGAGCCCGCCACCGTTCCTAGCAGCGTGGTTACTCCTGAACGAATTTCCGTTGAATTGCGCTAGCTCGGTCTGCTCACCACCCCAATCGTCAACCCATGCCCCACCACCGTCAACACTCGCAGTGTTGTTGATGAATGTGTTCCTCGTGAGAACAGCGGTTCCGACAAGATCTCTAGAGAATAAACCGCCGCCAAGGCCAGCTTCGTTATTAATAAATCTATTGCTGCTCAGGGTGCCAAAGACCTCGACGAGCCGAAGTCCGCCACCCACACCGTTGTCATCATCATCGAGATCTCCTTGATTTCCAGAGAAGGTGTTGCCAGATATTGTTGTGCCCGCTTCCATTGTGGCGATTGAGAGACCGCCCCCGTCATCGCCGGCGCCGTTTGAGCTAAATTCATTTCTCGTAATCTTTGATCCGGTTTTTAGGCTCCCTTCAACTAAGAGTCCACCCCCATCACCACTGGCAAGATTGCTTCTGAATACATTGTTGACGATTCCCGATTCACCATCGTTGTCAATGTCATAAACGTCGTAGTAGATATAGACTGCCCCGCCCCACCCGTCCTCGGCCTCATTACTGAGAAAGATGCAGTCCTCAATGAGGTCAATTGAGTAGTAGAACCCAACAGCTCCGCCATATGAATGCGCTGTGTTATTCGTGAACGTGCTTCCAGTAATAGTGGCAGTATCGTCATCCCCGTCCGAATACACAGCGCCACCTTCGTTGGCCGTGTTATCCCTGAAGACTGAGTCTCTGATCGTGAGCCCAAAACTAGCGTCAATTGCGCCACCATCAGAAGTGGTATCGGCGTTTTGAAACGTCAGCCCAATGACCACTACGGTAGCGTTAAGCACAAGGATGCTTTCTGAGCTCTCAGCTGCGTCAAGAATGGTGCTCTTGGCGCCGTCCACACTCGCGAGAGTTAACTCCCCATTGATGGGAACCTTCTCATCCATATCGTAGGTGCCAGGACAGACGTAGACGATGTTGTTAATGTTTCCTTGAGCAACGAATGTGGCGGCTGAGAATTGCTCGTTGTCCGCGTCGCCGTCGGTCAGATAAATAGGGGAAGGGGAAGCGCACTCACCATTCCCGCCACCCGGCCCAATGTAAATAATGAGGTCTGCAGCACGAACGCGTTGTGGGGCGCTGAGCGTGATCGCTGTGAGCAAGAGGAGTGAACTTAAGAGAGCGGCAGCCTTACGCATCTAGATGCCCCTTTGCGGTAGCGCCTCTCTTCATCAGGCGTGATGGTCACCATACCCCCCATAGGCCGCCATATGTGTAACAAAGCTGGAAGAGTCTGCCAGGGGAACGCGGCGACGAGAACAGTCTGACGCTCGTTGGTCGTAGAGTTGTCATATGGCTGAGTTAAAAAACAGCGGCGATGGGAACCGTATAGAGAGCCTCACAAACCCCCTAGTGAAGGAGCTGCGCGCGCTGCGCACCCATAAGGGGCGCGTAGAGCAGCGCCGCTTCTTGGCGGAGGGGGAGCGCACGCTCGCTGAAGCGGCTGCTGCAGGCTGGCGCGCCGAGTATCTCTTGGTTGCGCCGGGTGCCGCGCGCGGCGTGGTGCCTGCAGATCGCACCGTTGACGTCTCACTCGAAGTGCTGGAGAAGATCACCGGCCGCGACAATCCACAGCCACACCTCGCCGTCTTCGCTGAACCGGAGGCAGCGTCACGGGACCTTGAGCATTCGCAGCGCAGACGCTACTGCAGCAGGCGGCATCATCCTCGTTGGTGATGCCTGTGATCCGTATTCAATTGAATGTGTGCGCGCAACGATGGGATCCATCTTCGCTGTGCCGATCTTCCGCGTGACACGCGATGAGGCGGTTGCACTTCTTGGGCGTTGGCCGGGTGAGAGTGTGGCAACGGCGGCAGACGGGAGCGTTGACTACACGGAGATTCGATTTACATCTCCTACGATGCTCGTGATCGGCACGGAGGCTGAGGGCCTCTCGCCCGCGTTGCGGGGTGCATGCACGAGCGTTGCGCGCCTGCCGATGCTCGGTCGCGCGGAGAGCGTGAACCTTGCGGTGGCGGCGGGAGTCTTCCTCTACGCCGCAGAGCGAGCGCAGCGATGAAGCGGGCGCAGCGATGAGTCGACCCGAGCGCGCCAAAGATCTCGGCATCACGATCGGTCGCTTTGCGCACGGTCCGCGCAATGCGATTAGCGACGTTGCGGGCGTCCGTGTTGCGGCGGAGACGATTATCAACGGAGAGGGTGAGCTCGTGCGTGGGCGAGGGCCAGTGCGGACCGGTGTCACGGCGATCTTGCCGCAGGCGGTAGAGCAATCGGCGCACCCGCTCTTTGCGGGGACGCACCGTCTCAATGGGAACGGCGAGATGACCGGCCTTGAGTGGATTCGTGAATCGGGCTTCCTCACCACGCCGATCTGCATTACAAATACGCACTCGGTTGGTGTGGTGCATGACGAGATGATTCGCTGGTCGTTGGACAACGTGCCAGGGACGCCGCCGTGGAGCCTCCCTGTAGTTGGAGAGACATGGGATGGCGTCCTGAACGACGTGAATGGATTCCATGTGACAGCGAAGCATGCGCGCGCTGCACTCGATGCCGCCGCCGCGCTCCCATCCGGCGCTGAGGTGCCGCGTGGCTGCCAGGGTGGCGGCACTGGAATGATCTGCCACGGCTTCAAGGGGGGGAGGAACCTCAAGCCGAAAGCTCCCCGCCGAACTCGGCGGCTACACGATCGGCGTCTTCGTCCAGGCGAATCACGGCCGTCGCCATCGGCTCACGATCGGCGGAAAGAGCCTCGGCGCTGATGGTGGCCCGCTCGACACCGCGCACTATCCGTTGCCATGGAAGACCCCAGCACCAGAAGTTGCTCCAACAGATGACCCACGAGGTGGCGCAGGTTCCATCATCGTGATCGTTGCTACCGACGCGCCACTCCTCCCGATGCAACTTGATCGTGTTGCGCAGCGCGCGGTGATGGGGATCGCACGTGTTGGTGGCGTTGGGGAGCACAGCTCTGGCGATCTGATCTTGAGCTTCTCTACGGCAAACGCCTCACTCCCAGCGGAGAACCTTGATCCCGAGAAGCCGTACAGCGCGAACGTTGAGATGCTGATCAACGCGCACCTGTCGCCGATCTTTGAAGCGACCGCCGACGCAACCGAAGAGGCGATCCTCGACGCGATGATCGCTGCCGAGACGATGGTTGGAGTCAACGGCGCCGAAGCACTCGCACTTCCACTCGATGTTGTGCGCGCGTCGCTGCGCTAACTGTGCGCTAACCTGAACTGATGAACCTTCCGTCGCCAACCGACCCAAAAGCCTGGCCACCCTTCGCGCGGCTCCTCGCCTGGGGCGCCCTCGCCAGTGCGGCGCTCCTTCTGATTGGCGCCGGTCTCTCGCAGGTTGCCGCTGTCGCGAGCGCTCAAGGAGGACTTCTGAGCGCTCTTGTTGCTGGGTGGCTGCTGGCAACACTCGCCGATGCTCCGATTGAGAGGCTCGCTCGACGCGGCATGTCACGTCAGCGCGCAGTGGTGCTTGTCTGGGTGCTCGGTGCCGTGCCGGTGCTGATCATTGGTGGCGAGCTGATCTTTGCGCTTGCGCAGTCGCTCACCACCGTCATTGCTGGCGATCCACCAACGAGTGCTGAGATTACGGGACTCATTGAGCGGCCAGCGGCGCTCCTGGAATCAGTCGGCTTGAAGATTGATCTTCTCCCCATTGCAACCGAGGCGATTAACCTCATCCGCTCAACAGCGGAACAGGTGCAAGGGAATCTCGCAGGCATCGCCGCTGGCGCCGTTGCAGCGCTTGGCCCCGTGATCCTCGCGCTCGGACTCGGCGTGATCCTCTCGGCAAACCCTGGCTATCTCAACATCCTCACGACGTTCGCCCCAGCGTCAAGTGGTGCTTCACTCCATCGTTCGCGTGAAGTGCTGGAGTCAATCTTGGCGCGCTTTATTGGACGCCACATCCTGATGGGGCTGATCTACGGCGTGGCGGTTGGACTCGCCGCCTCACTTGCTGGCGCTGACGCCGTACTCGCTGGAACGCTCGGCGGCCTCGTCATGGCGATCCCCTCAATCGGTCAGGGCCCCGCACTCCTTCCGCCACTCCTCTTGGTGCTGCTCAGCGCAGGACCAGCGACGTTGCTGAGCATTGCGTTGATCGTGGTGATCTGGTTGCTCTGCATGACGCTGCTCGCGCCTCGCCTGCTGAACGGCGTCCTCCGTCTCTCTGGTGCAACCGTCTTCGTTGCCGGTGCCGTTGGCGGTCTCGTTGCCGGAATCCCTGGCGCCATCTTCGCCCTTCCGCTTGTCGCTGCGGTTGCTGCTATTCGCCGCCCGCCAACACCAGCAGCCAGAAAGAGGCGCGCGAGCGCACGACGATGATCGCTGCGCCTGGCTGGCGCGGGCCATTCCGCCACAGGAATTACCGACTCTTCTGGGGCGGGCAGCTCGTCTCACTCGCTGGCACCTGGATGCAATCGATTGCACAGGCGTGGCTCATCACGGAGCTCACACCAGACCCGGTCTGGCTCGGCGTGGTAGCCGCGGCGCAGTTCACTCCAGTGCTCATCCTCGGCCTCTTCGGCGGGGTCATTGCGGATGTTGCGCCGAAACGACAGATGCTCATCGCCACACAGGGGGCGCTGATGGCCCTCGCCGCGCTCCAGGCGCTCCTTGTTGCAACAGGTGCAATCTCAATTCCGCTTCTTTTGCTGCTCGCCGTGGCGCTCGGCTCCGTCAATGCGATTGATATGCCAGTGCGGCAGTCGTTCTTCTCGGAGATGGTGCCGGTTGACGAAGTGGGTCGCGCCGTTGCCTTCAACTCCGCCATGTTCAATGGTGCGCGCGTCATTGGGCCCGCCATTGGTGGCGTCTTGATCGGCGTGATCGGAGTGGCGGGATGTTTCGCGGTGAACTCACTCAGCTTCCTTGCGGTGCTGATTGCGCTCTTACTGATGCGCGAGGTGGAGCTGCATCCTGCGCCACGCGGCGCACGACCACGCAGCGTGCGTGCGGTTGCCACGAGTCTCGCTGAAGGGTTGCGCTATGTGCGCAGCACGCCGATCGTTGCGCTCTGCGTCTTCGTCATTGGCGTCATCTCTGGCGTTGCGATGAACTTCAACGTCATCATCCCGCCGCTCGCACGCCTGACGTTGCAGATTGGTGCACCAGGCCTCGGCGCGCTAATGGCGGCGGTAGGATTTGGTTCACTTTCCGGAGCGCTCACCGTTGCGGCGCTGCGTGAGCCGCGTCGCTCCATGATCGTGATCGGCGGCGCACTTCTTGGAGTTTTCAGCGTTGCAGCTGGTGCCGCTGCATCTAGCATTGGTTCCCTAGCGGTGCCGCTCACCGGGCTTGCCCTCTTCGGCGCCGGATTCGGTGCGATCTCCATGGCGGCCACGGCGAACGCCTCCATTCAGACCACCACCCCACCTGCACTGCGCGGCCGCGTGATGAGCGTCTATACGACCGTATTCGCAGGATCTACGCCGATTGGTGGGCTGGCCACAGGCGCCGTGGTTGCTACGCTCGGCGCAACGGGGGCGCTGGAGGTTGCTGGTGTACTTGCAGTTGCCGCCGCCGCATTCGCCGCGTATCGCTGGCGAGCGACGATTCGCTAGCGCAGCGCGTTCAGTAGGTCGGCGACGAAGCGATCGGAATCTACGCGCATCGGGACGTGCGTGAGTGGTTTGCCACTCGGCTCATACCAGGGGCGGCGATCAATGATCGTTGCGCCGCGTGTTGGCCCGGTCAGGTTGACGCCAACGTCGCGGACGAGCTCTTCTTGAATGTAAGTTGGGTCGAGTGCGATCCCTGCGGCGAGCGGATCATGCAGTGGACACTCGCGCGTCCCGAACGACTTTTCGTAGACATCCAAGTAGTGCTGCAGGATCTTGTGCGCAAAGTCGCCACGCGTTGAACCCATCGCGGCGATTTCATCGAGCTGCTGCTTGCGGAGTCGCGTCGCCATCGTGACATCGAGCCCAACCATGGTGACAGGCCAACCGGCATCAAAGACGAGTTGCGCCGCTTCAGGGTCGTGCCAGATGTTCGCTTCGGCGGTCGGGGACGCATTCCCCTCATGCACGATTGCGCCACCCATCACGGAGACGGACTTTACGCGTTGAGCAAGCGAGGGATCAATGCAGAGGGCGAGCCCAAGGTTGGTGAGCGGCCCTACGGCGACGATCGTGATTTCTCCAGGCGACTCTGCTGTGAGGCGCAGTATCTGCTCCACGGCGCTCTCGTTTGAGGGGGCGCGGCGTGCGGCGGGGTGTCCGATGTTTCCGAGGCCATCGGCGCCGTGAACCCATTCGGCGGTGGCGAGTGGTTGCGCCATCGGGCGTCGTGCACCGATCGCAACCGGCACATCATTCAAACCGCAGAGCTCAAGAAGTCGCAGCGCGTTTGCTGCGGCAAGGTCAGAGGGGATATTGCCGTGGACGCTCCCTACGGCAACCAGTTCGGCATCTGGACGTCCGGCGAGAAAGAGCATCGCGATCGCATCGTCAATCCCAACATCCGCGTCCAGGAGAATCTTTGTGCGCTTCATCGGTGGAGTCTATGCCGCGTTCGTGCGCTGCGCGTCCAAGCGTTCCAGGATCATCGCCGCGGCGCGTTGTGGCCCATCTGCGAGTGCGTCGCGCGGGCCGAGGTAGCGCTCCGAAAACGCGCTCTGCCGTGCCTGATCAACTGCCGCGCTTGATCCCGCTGCCGTGAGTGCCGCAACAACCTCCTGAGCACTCTTCACGCGGATGCCGATTGACTCGCTCGATCGTGGATCAAGGAAGAGGCCCGGATCCTGCGCATACTCCTCGGCATCAGCGACGGCAAGGAGGAGCGGTCGCTCAAGAAGCGACCAGAGGAAGATGGACGAAGAGTAGTCGGTGAAAAGTGCGTCGGCGATCGGGAAGAGTTCATCAACTGGCGCGGCGGCATCTAGCGTGACGCAGCGGCCTGAAGTTGACTCTGCTCCAGTTGGCTGCGTTCTGGTTCTCTGCGCGGCGATTGGAACGAGTGGGTGCGCCTTTATCGCCACGATCCAGTCTGGTGGGAGTGCGGCGGCAATCGCATCGGGGCTGATCGTCAGTTGTGTCTGGCGCTGCTCGCCACGGCCACGGAAGGTTGGCGCGTAGAGGAGCACCCGCTTTCCCGAGAGATCGGGATACCGTGCAAGGAGCGCACTCTTCCGAGAGGCAACAGTGGCTGGATCCGCCAGCCACGCGCCTCTCAGTGGCCCAACGGCGTGGACGCGATTGAGCGGCATACGGAACGCCTCGGCATACGCAGGGCGAACGCTCTCTGATGAGACGAGTGCATCGCTATAGCCGCTATGAATCAGTTCACGGAGCGCGCCGTCTGCACCGCTGCTCGCCCCGCGCGCTGCATGACCGAATCGTTTGTACGCACCCTCCGCATGCCAGACCTGAATGACACTGCACCCTGCACGCGGCGTAGTGACATGTGCTGGGAGCCAGGCGTTATCAATCACCGTCACACGAGCGCGTTGCAGTGCCCATGTTGCGCCGATCAGGTGGAGGAGATAGGCGACCTTCGCGGCAAGACCGTATCCGTACGGAGCGAGTTGCTTCCGCTGTGGCAGCGACGGGTCGGCCGCAGTGAGCGCTGCAGAGATCGCGGCGAGCTGTGGTCCAAGCTGGCGGTCGCGTGACGACGCGAAGAGCACCTCGCGCCGCACTGGGAGGCGGCGCGCCACGGCGGCAACCGCACCGAGGATGATCCGCGTGAGGGTGAGTTCGAGTGCCGTCATCTCTGCATCCTATACTCCCAGCATGGCGAACTCCCTCACGAAGCAGCTCCGCCGCATCCTCCCGTTCCGCACCGTTGTACGCGTCCTTGCGGCACGTGCAGGCGCCACCCTTGCACGACTTCAACCGATTCAGGAGCGCGTCTACATTGTTGCGAATCGTGATGGGGTGCTGCGAGGTAACCTCGCTGAGATTGAGCGCGCACTTCTTTCCCTGCCAGCAGCCCCAACCATCTTGCGCGAAACGGAGAGCGACGATGAGCGCAACGGCGGTGTCCCGATCCTCAGTCACTTTACTGCGGTACTACGGATCGCTAAGCGCTCGTACCG
>JAPLHQ010000050.1 GCA_026389555.1 Chloroflexota bacterium | reverse complement strand
ATCCAGGTGTCCAGCTCTTCGTCGGTGAGGCACTCCACGGGGAGGCTGCGCTGCACGCCGCGGGGATCCCAGGTGACAAGGTCAAAGCGATTCCCAATCTCGGCTGGGACGATTGCGCGTCCGTTATCCGCGAGGATGTCGATACCGGAGGAGCCTGGTCCGCCGAAGTTCAGGAGCAGAGGACCAACGCGGCTCTCCTGATCGGCGGCGGGGAGGATGGCGAGCGCAATCTCTGTTGTTGGTCCACTCGGATTGGCGTAGTCGAGCGGGACGGTAATAGAGGCGCAACGGATCTCCGGGTGATTCCCAACGATCGGATCATCCTTGCAGCTCTGCCACTGAATAGAGCCAGTGACTGTGGCGCTCGCCGACGGAGTCGGTGAGACGACAGTCTCACCGCCGCATGCGGCGAGGAGCGTTGAGGTGACGAGGAGGGTGAGCGCAACCCAGCGCCAGTTACGGCGCTGGGTGCGAGTCTCGTTGGTCTTCACCCGGGGTCAGCTGCAGCCGCTGGTGGTACCGCAGGTCATGCACTTGTAGCAGGCTGCGTTTCGCACCATGATCGCGCCGCACTCTGGGCAGCTCGGTGCATCCGACTGGTTCTGGAAGCCGAGCCCTGCGCTGGCAAGCACCTGGCCTGCCCCGCTTGCTGCCGTTGCCTTGGCTGGCGCCGCGGCCTTCAGCGCAACCGGTGCGGAGGTTGTGGCGGTTGCCGCACCCCCACCCTTGCCGCAGGTGCAGTCTGGACCGCAGGACTCTGTAGTTGCGCCAACGCGTACCGTTGATGGGAGTGAACCGAGTACCGGTCCACCATCCGCTCGCTCCTGGAGCCCGAGCGCCGCGCGATCAGACTCTGGGAGGAAGCGGCTTCCCAAGTAGCGGAAGACGTAGTCCACGATCGACTTCGCGATCGGGATCTCCGCGTTTCCGGTGAAGCCACTCGGCTCGAAGCGCACGTGCGCAAACTTGTTGACAAGGTCACGCAGCGGCACGCCGTACTGCAGCGCAACGCTGACGGTGGTGGCGAAGGTGTCCACAAGTCCGCTGACCGTGGAGCCCTCTTTCGCCATCTTCAGGAAGATCTCACCCGGCTGGCCGTCTTCGTAGAGACCAACGGTGAGGTAGCCCTCCTGCCCGCCAATGTCGAAGCGGTGCGTGATCGCCGTGCGCTCCACTGGGAGTCGTCGGCGCGTGACGCCGGTGCCCGACAACACGTTGTTGCTGGCTGCAGGCTCGTCCTTCTTCTTGCTGGTGTTGAGTGGCTGCGAGCGCTTCGAGCCGTCGCGATAGATCGCGATCGCCTTCAGGCCGAGCTTCCAGCCTTCCAGGTAGACGCTCTCAATCTCCGCAGCGGTGGCAGCCTCTGGCATGTTCACCGTCTTGGAGATTGCGCCGGAGAGGAACGGCTGCGCCGCCGCCATCATGCGCACATGGCCCATGTACTGGATGGAGCGCTGACCATTCTTCGCCTTGAAGGCGCAGTCGAAGACGGAGAGGTGCTCGTCCTTTAGGTCTGGTGCACCCTCAATCGTCTCCTGCTCGTCGATGTACTTGATGATCGCGGCGACCTGCTCGGCGTTGTAGCCGAGCTTGGTGAGCGCCTCTGGAACCGTCTGGTTGACGATCTTGAGGAAGCCTTCGCCGACGAGCTTCTTGTACTTAATGAGTGCGATGTCTGGCTCAATGCCAGTGGTGTCGCAATCCATCATGAAGGCGATCGTCCCGGTCGGGGCGAGCACGCTCACCTGGGCGTTGCGATAGCCGTGTGCCGTGCCGAGCTCCAGCGCT
>JAPLHQ010000041.1 GCA_026389555.1 Chloroflexota bacterium | reverse complement strand
CTACAAGTTCACGCAGCGCCTCAAGGAGACCGCTGGCCTGATGAACCTTGAGCTTCCTGGCGTCGCAACGCGTACCCTGACGCGCGAAGATCTCGCCGCGATTGTTGGGCACCTCATCATTGCGAACGAGGGCGGCGCGCATCGCGACGTCACCGATCACCTTGGCAACCGCCGCGTGCGCGCAAACGGCGAGCTGATCCAGAACGCCTTCCGTGTCGGCCTCCTGCGCATGGAGCGCGTCATCAAGGAGCGCATGACGATTCAGGAAGACGACAAGGCAACGCCGAGCGCGCTCGTCAACGTGCGACCAGTGGTTGCTTCCATGAAGGAGTTCTTCGGCGGCTCGCAGCTCAGCCAGTTCATGGACCAGACGAACCCGCTCGCCGAACTCACCAGCAAGCGCCGCCTCTCCGCCCTCGGGCCGGGCGGTCTCTCCCGTGAGCGCGCCGGCTTCGACGTACGCGACGTGCACCATAGCCACTACGGCCGCATCTGCCCAATTGAAACGCCGGAAGGTCCGAACATCGGACTGATCGGCTCGTTGGCAACCTTCGGTCGTGTCAACGATCTCGGCTTCATCGAGACGCCATACCGCCGCGTGAAGGAGGGTCGCGTCACCACTGACGTGGTCTACCTCCCAGCGGACGAAGAGGAGCGCTTCGCGATCGCCCAGGCGAACGCCGAGCTTGACGCAAACTCGCACCTCATTGGCGAGCGCATCTACTGCCGTAAGGGCGAGGGCTTTGAACTCGTTGAGCCATCGAAGGTGGAGTTCATGGACGTTTCGCCGAAGCAGGTGGTCTCCGTTGCCACCGCGCTCATCCCGTTCCTTGAGCATGACGACGCAAACCGCGCGCTGATGGGTTCCAACATGATGCGTCAGGCGGTGCCGCTCCTCGAGCCGCACGCCCCAGTCGTTGGCACTGGCGTTGAGGGTCGCGCGGCGCGCGACTCCGGCCAGGTGGTCATTGCACGCCGCGCAGGCGTGGTCACCTCCGTTGCCGCAGATCTCATCGTGGTCGAGCCAGACGAGGCGGCAAGCAAGAAGGACCTCGATCGCTACGTCCTGCTGAAGTTCGTTCGCTCGAACCAGGGGACCTGCCTCAACCACCGCCCATCGGTGGTGGTGGGCGATCGCGTCACACCTGGCCAGGTGATCGCCGACTCCATGTCCACCGATCAGGGCGAGCTCGCGCTCGGCCAGAACGTGGTCGTGGCCTACATGTCGTGGGAGGGCTACAACTACGAAGACGCCATCATTATCAGCGAGCGACTCGTTCGCGAAGATGTCTTCACCTCCGTCCACATTGAGAAGCACGAGACAGAGGCGCGCGACACGAAGCTCGGACCTGAAGAGATCACGCGCGACATCGCCAACGTACCAGAAGAGCTGCTCGCGAATCTTGACGAGAAGGGTGTGATCTACGTTGGCGCCGCGGTGCGCCCAGGCGACATCCTCGTCGGGAAGATCACGCCGAAGGGCGAGACCGAGGTGACCGCAGAAGAGCGACTCTTGCGCGCAATCTTCGGTGAGAAGGCGCGCGAAGTGAAGGACTCATCGCTGCGACTCCCACACGGCGAGCGCGGCACCGTAGTAGAGGTGCGCGAGTTCCTCCGCGAAGATGCCGACCTCTCCGCTGGTGTGAACCAGTTGGTGCGCGTCTCTGTTGCCCAGAAGCGAAAGATCTCAGTGGGCGACAAGATGGCCGGCCGCCACGGCAACAAGGGCGTCGTCTCACGCATCCTCCCTGTTGAGGACATGCCGTACCTCCCAGACGGCACCCCAGTTGACGTCATCTTGAATCCGCTCGGCGTGCCGAGCCGCATGAACATCGGCCAGCTCCTTGAGACGCATCTTGGCTGGGCGCTCGCCAAGCAGGGGCTGAAGGGGGCCACACCAGTCTTCGACGGCGCAACGGAAGAGAAGAGCATCGCCGAGCTCGAGGCTGCGGGCCTCCCAGCCGACGGGAAGATCACACTGCGCGACGGGAAGAGCGGCAAGGAGTTCTACCGACCAGTCACTGTTGGTGTCACCTACATGTTGAAGCTGCACCACCTTGTTGAAGACAAGATCCACGCGCGCTCAACCGGGCCGTACAGCCTCATCACCCAGCAGCCGCTCGGTGGTAAGGCGCAGTTCGGCGGACAGCGATTCGGCGAGATGGAGGTCTGGGCACTTCAGGCGTACGGCGCCGCGAACATCTTGCAGGAGATCCTCACCGTCAAGTCAGACGACGTTGTTGGCCGCGTCCAGGCGTACGAGGCGATCGTCAAGGGGGAGCGCATCCAGGCGCCAGGCGTGCCGGAGTCGTTCAAGGTGCTCGTCAAGGAGCTCCAGAGCCTCGGCATCAACGTGGAGATCCTCAACGCCAACGACGAGCAGATCGAGCTGCTCGAAGATCCAGGTGGATATGCAACGCCAAACCTTGGCATCAATCTGTCGGGCTTTGAGTCCGGCGCAGATTTCTAAGTAGCGGAACACAGGAAAGGAGCGAGAGATGTTGGAAGTCAACAATTTTGACGCGATCCGTGTTGCGCTAGCTAGCCCGGAGCAGATCCGCGGCTGGTCGAAGGGCGAGGTCACCAAGCCTGAGACGATCAACTACCGCACGCTGAAGCCAGAGAAGGACGGCCTCTTCGACGAGCGCATCTTCGGGCCAACGCGCGACTGGGAGTGCTACTGCGGTAAGTACAAGCGCATCCGCTATAAGGGCATCATCTGCGACAAGTGCGGCGTTGAAGTCACACGCAGCAAGGTGCGCCGCGAGAGCATGGGCCACATTCAGTTGGCGAGCCCGGTCTCGCACATCTGGTACTTCAAGGGGACCCCGAGCCGCCTGGCCACCCTCCTGGAGATCTCACCACGCAACCTCGAGAAGGTTCTCTACTTCGCGCAGTACATCGTCACCAGCGTTGACGAGGTTGCCCGCAAGGAGGCCCTGAAGGGTCTCGACGACGAGCTCGCCGGCCGTGGTGGTGGCGCAACCGCCGAAGAGGAGAGCGAGATCAACGCGCGCCTCAAGCGACAACTTACTGAATTGGACCGCGAGATTCGCGCCCGCCTTGAGCAGGTTGAATCCGATCGCGCCGAGCGCGCCCAGGCGATGGGTGAGGCGGCGCAGGTCACCGAGAAGGCGATCAACGATCTTGGCGAGGCGGCAGCCGACGGCGCCATCATCTTTGAGCCAACTGCAGAGATCATCGTTGCCGACCGTGCCGTGGGCGGCAAGGAGGCGAAGGCGCGACTGCGCGCCGTCCTGACACAGGCATCGCTCGACGCTGAGGAAGAGTTCACCGCACTGAAGGAGTCGATCGCCAAGGAGGGCGAGCAGAAGCGCGCCGACCTGAAGGCGCTCGCCGAAGGTGAGATCGCCGGCCTGCGCGCCAACGCGAAGACCTCCGCGCAGAGCCGCAAGGAGGAGATCGCCAAGGAGAAGAAGGCGCTCCTCGGCCTCAAGCCGTACCAGCTGCTTCCTGAAATTGGCCGTGACGACGAACTCGACAGCTTCCGCACCCTTGATGCGAAGTTCGGCAGCGAGCGCCCACGTGGCGCACGCATCTTCCGCGCCGGAATGGGCGCCGAGGCGGTGCGCGAACTGATCGAGCATATGGACCTCGACGCAGAGTCGAAGGATCTCGCCGTTGAGGTGCGCAACACCGCCGGCATGCGCCGCAAGAAGGCGATCAAGCGACTCCGACTCATTGAGGCCTTCCGCCGCTCAGGCGCGCGACCAGAGTGGATGATCCTCTCCGTCCTCCCAGTGATCCCACCAGACCTGCGCCCAATGGTGCAGCTCGACGGTGGTCGATTCGCCACCTCAGACCTGAACGACCTCTATCGCCGTGTCATCAATCGCAACAACCGACTCAAGCGCCTGATTGAACTCGGCGCGCCGGAGATCATCGTGCGCAACGAGAAGCGCATGCTCCAGGAGGCGGTCGACGCCCTCATTGATAACGGCCGACGTGGTCGCGCCATCTCTGGCACGGGCAATCACCGCCTGAAGTCGCTCAGCGACATGTTGAAGGGGAAGCAGGGTCGCTTCCGTCAGAACCTCCTCGGCAAGCGCGTCGACTACTCCGGCCGCTCCGTCATCGTGGTTGGGCCAGAGCTGAAGCTGCACGAGTGCGGTATCCCGAAGAAGATGGCGCTCGAACTCTTCAAGCCGTTCGTGATGCGACAACTTGTTGAGCTTGGCCACGCCCACAACATCAAGAGCGCCAAGCGTCTCACCGAGCGCGCCACAGACGCCGTCTGGGATGTGCTCGCCGACGTGATCAAGGACCACCCGGTCCTCCTGAACCGCGCCCCAACACTGCACCGCCTCGGCATCCAGGCCTTCATGCCGGTGCTCGTTGAGGGTTCCGCCATCCGCATCCATCCGCTCGTCTGTACGGCGTTCAACGCCGACTTCGACGGCGACCAGATGGCGGTGCACGTGCCACTCTCAGAGGCGGCACAGCAGGAGGCGCGCGAGCTGATGCTCTCCTCCAACAATCTGCTGTCACCAGCGGACGGCACGCCGATCGTCACGCCAACGCAGGACATGGTGCTCGGCTGCTTCTACCTGACGCAGGAGCGCGCCCTTGAGGCGAGCGAGAAGCGACGCCGCTTCTCCGACGAGACCGAGGCCCTGCTCGCTTACGAGCTCGGCCAGGTGAAGATGCACGCTCCAATCGACGTGGTTGCCCGCGTCTGGGATGAGGCTGCGGACGCCATTGTTGAGCAGCGCGTGGAGACCACGGTTGGTCGCGTCAAGTTCAACCAGATCCTTCCAGATCGCCTCCGCTTCGTGAACAAGGAGATGGCACGCGCCGACCTCCGCAAGCTGATCAGCCGATCCTTCGAACTGCTCGGCAAGGTCGAGACGGCAATCCTCGCCGACGGCATCAAGCGCGTCGGCTTCGAGGCGGCAACACGCGGTGGCATGACGATCTCCGTCTTCGACATCGCGATGGCACAGGGGAAGAAGGCGATCATCGCCGAGGCGGACAAGGATGTCGCCAAGGTTGACGGCCAGTACACCCAGGGCCTCATCACTGAAGACGAGCGCTACAAGAACGTGATTCGACTCTGGCAGAAGGCGACCGGCGAGATCGGCAACGCCATGATGACGGAGCTCAACACGAAGAAGGGCGACAAGGATCCGCAGTTCCACCCGGCGCAATGCGCGGCCTCATGGCCGATCCATCGGGTCGCATCATCGACGTTCCCGTGAATTCAAACTTCCGCGAGGGGATGACGGTGCTCGAGTACTTCATCTCCACGCACGGCGCGCGCAAGGGCTTGGCCGACACGGCGCTCCGCACCGCAGACTCCGGTTACCTGACGCGACGCCTCGTTGACGTTGCACAGGACGTGATCGTGCGCATCACCGATTGTGGAACCGTTGATGCGACCGAGATCACACTGATCGACACCGCTGAGGTGATCGGTACTGAGTGGCCAATCACTGAAGATCATCAGGATATGCCAGAGCTACGCGCCGCGTTTGCGCGTCGCATGGTTGGACGACTCACCGCTGCCGATACAAAGATCGGTGGCGAGAAGATCGCGCGCGGTACAGAGTTGACTGATCTCCTTGCCGCTGCGGTTGCCGCATCTGGCGCGCAGTCAATCGCCGTTCGCTCACCACTCAGCTGCATCGCACCTGCTGGCGTCTGCCAGGTCTGCTACGGGCGCAATCTCGCCACGGGCGAACTGATCGCGCTTGGCGAATCAGTCGGCATCATGGCGGCGCAGTCCATTGGTGAGCCAGGAACACAGCTCACGATGCGAACCTTCCACACCGGCGGCGTCGCTGGCGTTGACATCACTGCAGGTCTGCCGCGCGTTGAAGAGCTCTTCGAGGCACGCAAGCCGAAGGGTAAGGCCGAGATCAGCCGCATCGACGGCGTGGTTGAAGTCATCCGCAGCGAAGCGGGGACCGTTGTTGAGGTCACGCATCGCGAGGTCTACGAAGTTGAGCTTGATCTTCCTATTGACGCATCAGTCACCGCGCGCGAAGGCGACCTGCTTGAGGCGGGTCAGCTGATCGGTACCTCTGCAACGCAGGGTGACCTCACCGCGAGCGTGAAGGGGCTCCTCGTTAAGTCGAAGGAGGGTCTCGTCATCCGCGCCGAGGATGTGGTCCCAGCCTCCAAGTATCCAATCCCGCACAACGCCAAACTGCTCGTGAAGAGCGGCGACAAGGTGCGTGCCGGTGACCCGCTCACGGACGGGCCGCTCGACCCACAGGAGTTGCTGGAGGTCCGCGGCCGTGCCGAGGTCCAGAACTACCTGGTCAAGGAGGTCCAGAAGGTCTACCGAAGCCAGGGTGTAACAATCTCAGATAAGCACATCGAGATCATCGTCCGCCAGCTCCTCCGTAAGGTGCGCGTGGATAACCCAGGCGACACCCGCCTCCTCCCAACGGAGCTCGCCGACCGCCTCGCCTTCGAGCGTGAGAACGCCCGCGTCTTGGCCGAGGGTGGTGAGCCGGCCACCGCCCAGCCACAGCTGCTGGGTGTAACAAAGGCATCGCTGAACACGGAGAGCTTCCTCGCCGCCGCCTCCTTCCAGGAGACGACCCGCGTGCTCACCGAAGCGGCGATCACGGGGGCCCGCGACCGCCTGGTCGGCCTCAAGGAGAACGTCATCATCGGCAAGCTGATCCCAGCCGGTACGGGTGCCCCAGACGCCGTTGCCAAGCGCAAGGCGGAGGAGAAGCTCCGGGCCGCCGCCGCCCTCGCAGGCGGGGAGCTCCCAGCCGACTTCGGCCAGGACGACTTCAACGTCTTCCTCCAGACCGAGGATGCTGCGGGCCCTCAGGACGACGTCTCCCAGCTGGTCGCCCTCCTCACCGAGGAGAAGCCGGCACCCGAGGGGGAGGAGATCAATCCATTCGCCGCCGACGCCGCAGCCGCCAAAGAGGCGGATGGGGGGTCGAAAGAGTAACGAGCCGATCAGCCGCTGAGCATGGTGCTTTGACACCCTGAGCACGAGGCTGCTACGCTCCACCGTCCGTGCCACTGTGGCTCTGCCACCAGCGGCGATCAGCAGGGAAGCAAGAAGAGAGAAGGAGCGCGCGCGAATCGTGCCGACAATTAATCAGCTCGTACGAAAGGGACGCAAGACCAAGGTCAGCAAGGTCAAGGCGTCCGCGTTCCGAAAGAATTGGAACGGAATTAAGCAGCGGCAGGAGCCGGCTCAGGGCGCCCCAATGAAGCGCGGCGTCTGCCTGATCGTGCGCACCATGACACCGAAGAAGCCAAACTCCGCACTTCGGAAGATCGCGCGCGTGAAGCTCACGAACCAGATGGAAGTCACCGCCTACATCCCAGGCATCGGCCACAACCTGCAAGAGCACAGCGTTGTGTTGGTGCGCGGTGGTCGAGTGAAGGACCTCCCGTCAGTCAAGTATCACATCGTGCGCGGCGCCCTTGACGCATCCGGCGTGAAGGATCGCATGCAGAGCCGCTCCAAGTACGGCGCGAAGTCCGCCGTTGAAGTGAAGAAGAAGTAAGCGATGCCACGTCGTACTACGGTCCCACGAAAGCTCAAGTACGAAGTTGTACCTGAGAACAAGACGATCGACCGATTCGTCGTCAAGGTGATGCTCAGCGGCAAGCGCGGGCTCGCCGAGCGCATCCTTCGCGAGACGCTCGTTCGACTTGAGACGCAGGCGAATCGCCCGGGACTTGAAGTGCTCGACCTTGCGCTGCGCAATGCAACACCACTCATTGAAGTGAAGCCGCGCCGCGTTGGTGGCGCCACGTATCAGGTGCCGGTTGAGATTCGCGGTGAGCGCCGCCTCAGCCTCGGCGTTCGCTGGCTCGTCCAGGCGGCACGCAAGCGTTCAGGGAAGAGCATGGTTGACAAGCTCGCCGCTGAATTTATGGATGCATCCAACAACCTTGGCGCCGCAGTGAAGCGTCGCGAAGAGACCCACAAGATGGCGGAGGCGAATAAGGCCTTCAGCCACTTTAGGTTCTAGGAGGCAGCGGACATGGCACGAACAACTCCACTCGGTCGGGTCCGCAACATCGGCATCATCGCGCACATCGACGCCGGTAAGACCACCGTCACCGAGCGCATCCTCTTCTACACCAAGAAGATCCACAAGATCGGTGAGGTGCATGAGGGCGCCGCAACGATGGACTGGATGGAGCAGGAGCAGGAGCGCGGCATCACCATCACCGCCGCGGCCACAACCTGCGCCTGGAAGGACCACACGATCAACATCATCGATACGCCCGGGCACGTGGACTTCACCGTTGAGGTGGAGCGCTCCCTCCGCGTCCTCGACGGCGCCGTGGTCATCTTTGACGGCGTTGCCGGCGTAGAGCCACAGTCTGAGACCGTCTGGCGCCAGGCTGACCGCCACGCCGTCCCACGCTTCTGCTTCATTAACAAGTTGGACCGCACCGGTGCCGACTTCTGGCGCTGCTTCGACATGATCAAGGATCGCCTCGGCGCAAACGCCGTTCCGCTCCAGCTCCCAATCGGCCTTGAGGACAAGTTCGAAGGGGTGATCGATCTCGTCGCCATGGAAGAGATCGTCTACCTGGATGACAAGGGCGAGAAGAGCGAGCGACGCCCGATTCGTGCCGAGTTGAAGGCAGAGGCAGACAAGTGGCACGCCTTCCTCCTTGAGCAGGCGGCGGGGCAGAGCGACTCGTTGACGGAGATCTACCTTGAGACGGGAACGCTCTCGGAGGAGCAGGTGCGCGAAGGGGTTCGCGCTGGCACCTTGAGCTACAAGTTCGTCCCAGTCCTCACCGGCTCAGCACTGAAGAACAAGGGCGTCCAGCCGATGCTTGACGCTGTCGTTGAGTTCCTCCCAAGCCCACTCGACGTCCCTGGCGTCAAGGGGACCAATCCACGAGACATCACCGACGAGCTCTCCCGCCCAGTTGAGGACGAGGCGCCGTTTGCGGCACTCGCCTTCAAGATCGCGGCGGACCCATTCGTTGGAAAGCTCGGCTTCTTCCGCGTCTACTCTGGCGTCCTGAAGGCTGGCTCCTACGTGCTCAACCCTGCGAAGGGGAAGAAGGAGCGCATCGGACGCCTGATCCGACTTCACGCAAACCATCGTGAAGAGATCGACGAAGTGCGTACCGGCGACATCGCCGCCGCCATCGGCTTGAAGGACACCTTCACCGGCGACACGCTCTGCGATCCTGAGCATCCAATCGTCCTCGAGTCGATGACCTTCCCTGATCCGGTGATTGAGCTCAGCGTTGAGCCAAAGACGAAGGCCGATCAGGAGAAGATGGGTGTTGCCCTCCAGCGACTCGCTGAAGAGGATCCAACCTTCCGCGTGCACACCGACCAAGAGTCAGGCCAGACGCGCATCGCCGGCATGGGCGAGCTCCACTTGGACATCATCGTTGACCGCATGGTGCGCGAATTCAATGTCGCCGCCAACATCGGTCGACCATCCGTCTCCTATCGCGAGACGATCCGCAAGCGCGCCAATGGCGAGGGTCGCTTCGTCCGCCAGTCCGGCGGTAAGGGCCAGTACGGTCATGCCGTGATCGTTGCCGAGCCTGGCGAGAAGGGGACCGGCTACGTCTTCGTTGACAAGATCGTCGGCGGCTCCGTGCCACGCGAATTCATCAAGCCGATCAACGAGGGGATCCGCGAGGCCCTGCAGACCGGCATCTATGCGGGCTTCCCGGGCGTTGACGTCACCGTCACCCTGGTCGACGGCTCGTACCACGATGTTGACTCGTCGGAAATGGCCTTCAAGATCGCCGGCTCCATGGCCCTCAAGGACGCCTTCCCGAAGGCGGATCCGTGCGTGCTTGAGCCGATCATGGGCGTTGAAGTGACCATGCCGGAGCAGTTCATGGGCGACGTCATGGGCGACCTCAACAGCCGCCGTGGCCAGGTCCTCGGGATGGAGAACCGCGGCACCACGCAGGTGGTCAAGGCGAACGTCCCGCTCGCGACGATGTTCGGCTACGCTACGGATCTTCGATCGATGACCCAGGGACGAGCAGCCTTCTCAATGGAGCTCTCCCACTACGCCGAGGTCCCAGCGCACATTGCGCAGGAGCTCGTGGCGAAGAACAAGTCCGCGGCGCAGGCATAGTAGCGTCGCTCTGTCGGCTGTAACAAAGCAGTAGTAGAGAAGAAGGAAGGAGTTCGAGATGGCAAAGGCAAAGTTCGAGCGGTCCAAGCCGCATGTGAATATCGGAACGATCGGGCACATCGACCACGGCAAGACGAGCCTGACCGCCGCGATCTCGAAGTACCTCGCCCTGAAGGGGAACGCGGAGTACCGCGCCTTCGACTCGATCGACAACGCCCCAGAAGAGCGTGAGCGCGGCATCACGATCTCGATCTCCCATGTGGAGTACGAGACCGAGGCCCGGCACTACGCGCACGTCGACTGCCCAGGGCATGCCGACTACATCAAGAACATGATCACCGGTGCCGCCCAGATGGACGGCGCCATCTTGGTCGTTGCCGCCACGGACGGCCCAATGCCGCAGACCAAGGAGCACGTCCTCTTGGCCAAGCAGGTCGAGGTGCCGTTCATCGTTGTCTTCCTGAACAAGTGCGACATGGTCGATGACCCGGAGCTCTTGGACTTGGTCGAACTTGAGGTGCGCGAGCTCCTCACCAAGTACGACTTCCCAGGCGACAAGATTCCCGTGGTCCGCGGCTCTGCCCTGAAGGCCCTGGAGGCGAAGGACGATCCAACCGATCCTGCCTACGCCCCAATCCAGGCGCTGATGGATGCCGTTGACGCGTACATCCCAACGCCAACCCGCGAAGTTGACAAGCCGTTCCTGATGCCTGTTGAAGACGTCTTCGGCATCAAGGGTCGCGGTACCGTCGCCACCGGCCGCATCGAGCGCGGCATCGTCAAGGTTGGCGATGAAGTGGAGCTCGTCGGCATCACGGCAACCCGCAAGATCGTCGTCACGGGCGTCGAGATGTTCAAGAAGCTCTTGGACGAAGGACGCGCCGGCGATAACACGGGGCTGCTGCTCCGCGGCATCGAGCGCGAGGAGATCCAGCGCGGCCAGGTCCTGGCCAAGTCGGGCTCCGTGACCCCGCACACCAAGTTCAACGCTGAGGTCTACGTCCTCACCAAGGACGAAGGCGGACGTCATACGCCGTTCTATAACGGCTACCGACCGCAGTTCTACCTCCGCACGACCGACGTCACCGGCTCCATCGGCCTCCCAGCGGGCGCCGAGATGATCATGCCGGGCGACAACGTTGAGATGACGGTTGAGTTGATCACCCCGATCGCGATCGAGGTTGGTCAGCGCTTCGCCATTCGCGAAGGCGGCCGCACCGTTGGTGCCGGCTCCATCACGAAGATCACCGAGTAGCAGATGGCGAAGCAGCGGATCCGCATTCGGCTCAAGGCGTATGACCACCGCCTCATCGATCAGTCTGCCCAGACGATCGTTGAGACGGCTCAGCGCACTGGTGCCGATGTGATCGGTCCGGTGCCTCTGCCAACGCGGATTGAGAAGTTCACCGTGCTTCGCTCGCCGTTCATTGACAAGGATTCACGCGAGCAGTTCGAGATTCGAACGCACAAGCGACTGGTGGACATCATTGATCCAACACCAAAGACCGTGGACGCGCTCATGCGGCTAACTCTGGCTGCAGGCGTGGACATCGAAATTAAGATGTAGGTGAGTGAAGTGACGCTTGGACTGCTCGGCCGAAAGGTTGGGATGACCCAGATCTTCGCAGCGGACGGTACTTCGGTACCGGTAACCGTGGTCGCCATCGAGCCGAACACCGTGACGAAGATCCGCACCCCAGAGCAGGACGGCTACACGGCGGTGCAGGTCGGCATTGAGGCTGGGAAGCGCCGCCTGAACAAGCCAGACCTCGGCCAGTTCAAGGGCGACCTTCCAGCATGCGCCGTCGTGCGCGAGTTCCGCGTCGACTCCGTTGATGGCGTGACGCTCGGTCAGACCTTCGACGTGAACCTCTTCGCAGAGGGCGACCTCGTTGACGTCACTGGCATCTCCAAGGGGAAGGGCTTCGCAGGAACGATCAAGCGCCACAGCTTCGCAAGCGGACCTGAGACCCACGGCGCCGACCATCACCGCGAGCCAGGCTCCATCGGCGCAGGCACCACACCGGGCCGCGTCTACAAGGGGACACGCATGGCTGGACACATGGGTGTTGATCGCGTCACCGTGCAGAAGATGAAGGTCATCCGCTGCGACGGCGAGCGCAACGTCATCCTCGTCCGAGGCTCCATCCCGGGTGCAAAGAATGCGCTCGTTGCAATGAGCAAGTCGGTGCAGATCTAATGCCGAGCGTTGACGTCTTCTCAAAGGCCGGAGCGAAGGTGGGGAGCGTTGAGCTGCCCGCCGTCTTCTCGAGCCCAGTGAATGAGGCGCTGATGCACCAGGCGGTGGTCTCGCAGCTCGCCGGCCGACGCACGGGCACCCACGCTTCAAAGAAGCGTGACGATGTTGCTGGTGGTGGCCGCAAGCCATGGAAGCAGAAGGGGACCGGTCGTGCGCGACAGGGTTCCACCCGATCACCGCAGTGGAAGGGCGGCGGTGTGGTCTTCGGGCCACAGGTTCGCTCCCACGAAACACCAATGCCGAAGCGCATGCGCCGTGCCGCACTCCTTGGCGCTCTCGCCGCGAAGGTTGAGACGCTGAAGGTGGTTGACGTGCTCGGCATCGAAGCGCCAAAGACACAGGTGATTACCAAGATGTGTGTCGCCCTCAGCGCAGGGAAGCGCGTCCTCGTGGTCGCCCCAACCGTTGACAGCGCCCTCGTGAAGTCCGCCGCCAACATCCCGTACCTCTTGGTACTACGCGCCGACTCACTCAACCTGGTTGACCTCATCAACGCCGACACGATCATCGTCGAGCAGTCGGCACTCGCAACCATCCAGGAGGTGTACGGATGAGCCGCAGCGCGCACGAGACCGTGCTTCGCCCCGTGATCTCCGAGAAGTCCATCCTGCAGTCGCAGGTGGGCAAGTACACCTTTGCCGTCCATAACGACGCGTCGAAGATCGAGATTGCCGCCGCCATCGCCACGCTCTTCTCAGTGAAGGTGGCCGAAGTGAACGTCCTCACCACCAAGGCAAAGTCAACGCGCGGCACGCTCGCGCGCAGCCCCTTCCCAGGGAAGACGACGCCGTGGCGTAAGGCCGTTGTGACCCTCGCCCCTGGCGAGAAGATTCAGTTCTTCGAGGGGGTCTAGTCATGGCACTACGACGACTGAAGCCAACGAGTGCCGGAGTCCGTGGGATGACCATGCCGACGTTCGAAGAGATCACGACGAGTAAGCCGCACAAGCCGCTCACCGAGAAGATGGTGCGCGGCTCTGGCCGCAACAATCAGGGGAAGATCACCGTCCGACACCGTGGCGGCGAGCAGAAGCGACTGTATCGAAAGATTGATTTCCGCCGCGACAAGATCGGCATCCCAGCACGCGTGGCCACGGTGGAGTACGACCCGAACCGCTCCGCGCGCATCGGCCTTCTCAACTATGTCGACGGCGAGAAGCGCTACATGCTCCTCCCGAACGGACTCAAGGTTGGCGACATGATTGAGTCCGGCCCGAACGCTGAAGCGAAGCTTGGCAACTGCCTCCCGCTCGCGCGCATGCCGCTCGGCACCACGATCCACAACATCGAGCTCGTCCCAGGGAAGGGTGGCCAGATGGTTCGCTCTGCCGGCGCTGCCGCGCAGCTCGTCGCCAAGGAGGGCCTCTTCGCTACGGTGCGCATGCCATCAAATGAGATGCGACTCGTCCCACTTCTCTGCATGGCGACCGTCGGTCAGGTGTCGAACATCGACCACGAGAACATGTCGATCGGCAAGGCCGGCCGTGCGCGCCACATGGGTAAGCGCCCTGAGGTTCGTGGTTCGGCAATGAATCCGGTCGATCACCCACACGGTGGTGGTGAAGGTAAGGCCCCAACCGGCATGCCTCCAAAGACGCCATGGGGTAAGACTGCGATGGGTCTCCGTACCCGCCGCAACAAGTTGACGCAGCGGCTGATCGTCCGTTCGCGACACGCGAAGTAGGAAGGAGGAGGCATGTCTCGTTCAAGCAAGAAGGCCCCCTTCGTAGAGAAGCGGCTCCTTGGTCGCATCCAGGCCATGAACGCCATTAATGAGAAGCGTGTTGTGAAGACTTGGTCGCGCGCCTCCGTGATTTATCCAGACTTCATCGGACACACGATTGCTGTTTACAACGGCCGCAAGCACGTGCCGGTCTTTGTCACGGAGAACATGGTTGGGCACCGCCTCGGCGAGTTCTCGCCAACCCGCCTCTTCAAGGGGCACTCACGTGTTGACCGAACCACCGCCGTCGCTGGCGGAAGCGCCGGGGCTGCCTCATGAGCATCCGCGTGAAGGCAACGGCGAAGTACGTGCGCGGTTCAACCCGACGCGCCCAGCTTGTGGTGCGCGCGATCAAGGGGAAGCAGGTGGCTGACGCCGCCTCCATCCTCCGCTTCCTGCCGCACTCCTCCGCACGCGATGTTGCCTCCGTCTTGAAGAGCGCCACGGCGAACGCTGAGGCGAACCACGGCATTCCAGCCGACCGCCTCTGGGTGGTCGACGCGAGTGCCGACGAGGGCCCAACGCTGAAGCGCTTCCGACCACGCGCACAGGGCCGTGCCTTCTCCATCAATAAGCCGATGACGCACATCACCATCACCGTAAGCCCGAAGGAGGCCTGATATGGGACAGAAGGTTCATCCGATCGGCTTCCGACTCGGCATCACGAAGACCTGGAGCGCCCAGTGGTACGCCGACAAGGACTACACCAAGCTCCTTCAGGAAGACCTGCGCATCCGCAAGCTGATTGATGAGAAGCTCGCCGCCGCAAGCATCTCCAAGGTGGAGATTGAGCGCGGACTCAACTACGTCACCGTGACCGTGCACTCGGCGAAGCCGGGCGTTGTCATTGGTAAGGGCGGCCAGAACGTTGAGGTGCTGCGCGCTGCGATCGGCGAGATCAGCGCTGGCAAGGTGAAGCTCGAGATCAAGGAGATTCGACAGCCAGACCTGGATGCCTTCCTTGTTGCCGCCGCAATCGGTGGCCAGCTGACCCGCCGCATCGCCTTCCGCAAGGCACTGAAGCAGGGGATCCAGCGCACGATGAAGGCTGGAGCCAAGGGCGTGAAGGTGATGGTCTCCGGTCGACTCGGCGGCGCTGAGATGAGCCGCGAAGAGTGGGATCGCGATGGTCGCCTCCCACTTCAGACGCTGCGCGCCGACATTGACTTCGCTATCTATCACGCGCCAACCACGTTCGGGCGCATTGGCGTCAAGGTCTGGATCTACCGCGGCGACGCGCCAGCGGACGTCCTCAAGCCGAAGCCGCTCTCTGAAAACACTGGGACGGGGGCGTAACCATGTTGATGCCGAAGCGAGTGAAGTGGCGCAAGGTGCAGCGAGGACGAATGTCCGGACCTGCAAAGTCGGGTCGCACCGTGGCCTTTGGTGAGTTCGGTCTCGCCACCACCGAGTGCGCCTGGGTGACTGCACGCCAGATCGAAGCGGCACGCCGCGCCATGACCCACTCGTTGAAGCGCGGTGGCAAGGTCTGGATCCGCGTCTTCCCAGATAAGCCAATTACGAAGAAGCCAGCTGAAACGCGCATGGGTTCGGGTAAGGGCGCACCAGACCAGTGGGTCGCTGTGGTGAAGCCTGGCCGCATCCTCTTCGAGGTTGCTGGCATTGAGAAGAAGGAGGCGATGGAAGCCTTCCGCCTCGCCTCCATGAAGCTTCCAGTCAACACCGTGACGCTTGAGCGCGCCGCCGATCTCGGAGAGATCGTCTTCGGTAAGAAGTTCCTCGCCAAGGTCGCCTCGGGCGTACCGCTTGAGGAGACGCCAGTCGTCGCCGATGGTGCGCCAAAGGAGCCTGAGCTCGTCAAGCCGGTGAAGCCGGCTAAGGAGGAAGAGGCATGATTGACATCGTGAAGGCTCGCACCATGAGCGACGCCGAACTCGTGCAGGCGCTCACCGACGCGAAGCGTGACCTCTGGCAGGCGCGCTTTGAGCTCTCCACGCGCCAGCTGAAGGACACCAGCGTTGTGACCAAGACGCGCAAGAGCATTGCGCGACTACTGATGGTCTTGGCCGAGCGCCAGGCGAGCCAGAAGGCATAGGGGGCGACATGACTGAGAAGCAGACGGGCCAGCGCAAGACGCAGACCGGCAGGGTCGTAAGCGATGCTGGGCAGAAGACGATCGTGATCACGGTCGAGCGCCTACAGCAGCACCCTGTCTACAAGCGCGTCATTCGCCGCACCGCCAAATTCATGGCACACGACGAAGAGAACAGCGCCAAGGTCGGCGATCTCGTGACCGTTGAAGAGTCACGCCCGCTCTCCGCAAAGAAGCGCTGGCGCCTGATTGAAATCGTTGAGCGCGCAGAGGGAGGCTCACTGTGATTCAGACGGGAACCCGCCTCCGCGTGGCTGACAACTCCGGCGCCAAGGAGATTGAGTGCTTCCGCATCCTCGGACGCTCCCGCTCCACCGTGGCTGGCGTGGGTGACGTGATCGTCGCCGCCGTCAAGCAGGCCACGCCGAACGCTGGCGTCAAGAAGGGCGACGTGGTCAAGGCTGTGGTCGTGCGCACCGTGAAGGAGATTGCGCGACCAGACGGCAGCTTCATCCGCTTTGACGAGAACGCCGCTGTGCTGATTGCCGCCGATGGCAACCCGCGCGGCACGCGCATCTTTGGGCCAGTGGCTCGTGAGCTGCGCGATCGCGACTACATGAAGATCATCTCACTCGCGCCGGAGGTGCTCTGATGCGTTCGACATACGGCACCACCACAGCGATTCGCGTCGGCGACACGGTCTCCGTGTTGAGCGGTAAGGATGCGGGGAAGCGCGGCACCGTGGAGCGACTCGTCGCCCCAGGGAAGGTCGTCGTGACCGGCATCAACATCGCGAAGAAGCACCAGAAGCCGCGCCAGAAGATGAACGCAGGCTCGCAGACGCCAACGGTCGATAAGGGGGGCATCCTTGAGATCGCCACTCCGTTCGATCTCGCCAAGGTGGCGGTCGTCTGCCCGAAGTGCGATCGACCGGTCCGCATCAAGTCAACCCGCGCTGCCGACGGCGAGAAGCGTCGCCTCTGCGGCCGCTGCTCCACCGAGTTCCCACGAAAGGTGGTGGCCAAGTGAGCGGTTCGTTGAAGGAGCGCTACGTGAGCGAGGCGGTCCCAGCCTTGAAGAGCGAGTTCGGCTACAAGAACGTCATGCAGGTGCCGCGCCTCGAGAAGATCGTGGTGAACATCGGCCTCGGCGAAGCCCTTGCAAATGCCAAGGCGATCGACGCTGCCGTTGGCGACCTTTCGTTGATCACCGGTCAGCGACCGGTCGTCACCAAGGCGAAGAAGTCCATTGCAACCTTCAAGGTGCGCGAGGGGAACCCAATCGGCGCCAAGGTCACACTCCGCGGTGCACGCATGTGGGAGTTCCTCGAGCGACTCACGCGCGTTGCCCTCCCGCGCATCCGTGACTTCCGCGGCGTCTCCGGGAAGGCCTTTGATGGTCGCGGCAACTACACCCTGGGACTCAAGGAGCAGCTCTCCTTCCCAGAGATTGAATTCGACAAGATCGACCGACTTCGGGGTCTTGAGGTCACGATTGTCACGACGGCAAAGAGCGACGAAGAGTCAAAGCGACTCCTCGCCCTGCTCGGCATGCCGTTCGCGAATTAAGGGAGGCTGAGATGGCGAAGAAGTCGATGGTCCTGAAGTCACAAGCTCCAGCAAAGTTCTCTAGCCGCAAGTACAATCGCTGCTCGCTCTGCGGTCGACCGCGAGCGTTCATTCGCAGGTTCGGCCTATGCCGCATCTGCTTCCGAGAGCGCGCCCTTGTCGGAATGATTCCGGGCGTAACGAAGTCGAGTTGGTGAGCATATGAACGTCACTGATCCAATTGCCGATATGTTGACGAGGATCCGCAACGCCTCGCGTGCGCGGCACGCCGAGGTGCTGGTCCCTGCCTCCAAGTTGAAGGTCCAGATGGCGCGCATCCTCGTGGATGAGGGCTTTGTGGCGAGCGTGGAGGAGACCCGCTCCGTCCCGGAAAACTTCCTGAAGATCACCCTCAAGTACGTGGACGGGAAGGTCCCTGTGGTCTCTGGCCTGAAGCGCATCAGCAAGCCTGGCCTGCGCGTCTATGCTGGCAAGACAGAGATCCCACGCGTGCTCGGTGGTCTCGGTGTCGTCATCCTGAGCACATCCAAGGGGATCATGACTGGAGCGCAGGCCCATAAGGCCGAGCTCGGTGGCGAGATCCTCGCCTTCGTGTGGTGAGAGGAGCCAGCTGATGTCACGCATTGGACGCAAGCCGATCTCCGTCCCATCAGGGGTCAAGGTGACCATTGACGGTCGCACGGTCACGGTTACCGGACCGAAGGGGACACTCTCGCGCGCCCTCCCAGGCGTGATCTCTATCGTTGCTGAAGGTGACACGTTGCAGCTCAGCCGCCCGAGCGACTCAAAGACAAACCGCTCGATGCACGGCCTCTGCCGCACCCTCGTCGCCAACATGGTTGAGGGCGTCTCAACCGGCTACCGCAAGGAGTTGGAGATCAACGGCGTCGGTTACCGTGCCGCGAAGGCTGGCAGCAAGTTGACGCTCGCGCTCGGCTATAGCCACCCAATTGAAATCAACCCACCAGCCGGCATCACCTTTGAGGTGGACGGCCAGACGAAGGTCTCCGTTCTGGGTCACGACAAGGAGCTTGTCGGCCAGATCGCCGCGGAGATTCGTTCGCTGCGTAAGCCTGAACCGTACAAGGGGAAGGGTGTGAAGTACGCCAACGAAGTGATCCGCCGCAAGGCCGGTAAGGCCGGCAAGGTTGGTGCCAAGTGAGCCGTGCAACGACACGTGTCGCCGCGCGGAAGCGCCGCCACACATCAATTCGCTTGACGGTAGAGGGGAGTGCAGCGCGTCCGCGCCTTGCGATCTTCCGCAGCCTGAATCACATCTACGCCCAGGTGATCGACGATCAGCGCGGCGCAACACTCGCCGCCGCATCCACGCTGGATGCCGCTGCGAAGGGCGACGCCAAGATGACCAAGGTGCAAGAGGCCGCGGCGGTCGGCACGCTGATTGGCGAGCGCGCCAAGGCTGCCGGCGTTGCGCAGGTGGTCTTCGATCGCGCCGGATTCCGATATCACGGGCGCCTCAAGGCGCTCGCAGACGCTGCCCGGGCTGCCGGGCTCGAGTTCTAAGGAGGGCGCCGAGATGAGCAGGATCGATCCGTCAAAGCTGACCCTCACCGAGAAGGTCGTGCAGATTAATCGCGTGGCGAAGGTCGTTAAGGGCGGTCGCCGCTTCACCTTCTCCGCACTCGTCGTCGTTGGTGACGGCCAGGGCCATGTTGGCGTTGGTGTTGGCAAGGCGGGCGAAGTCCCAGAGTCAATCCGCAAGGGGACTGAGGACGCGAAGAAGCACCTGATCAAGGTCCCCTTCTTTGGCACCACCATCCCGCACGAAGTTCATGCTGAGCACACCGCCAGCCGCGTCATGCTGAAGCCTGCATCGCAGGGAACCGGCGTGATCGCCGGTGGCGCGATCCGTGCCGTAGTGACCGCAGCGGGAATCCACGACATCCTCTCCAAGGTCTACGGCTCATCCAACCCAGTCAACGCTACGCGCGCCGCAATCGACGCGCTGAGCCAGCTCCGCACCGCATCGCAGATCTCTGCCGCGCGCGGCAAGCGCGTACGTCTCCGCGTTGCCGGTCAGCAGGAGAAGGAGGCCAACCATGGCTGAGAAGCTGCTGAAGGTCACCCAGGTCCGAAGTGAGCTCGGTCACGTCTCGCGCAACCGCGGCACCATCCGCGCGCTCGGCCTCGACCGTATCGGGCACAGCAATATCCTTCCAGACAATCCCGCCGTGCGTGGAGCGATCCGTCAGGTACGCTTCCTTGTAGAGGCTGAGGAGCTTTCGGGCGCCGAGGCTGAGGCGGGGGCAAAGTTTGTTGCCGCCAAGAAGTTGAAGCACGCCAAGCACGCCAAGAAGGCGAAGAGGGTAGCGAAGTGAAACTACACGACCTAAAGCCAGCGGTTGGATCAAAGCGGAAGCGCATTCGCGTTGGCCGCGGTATCGCTGCGGGGCGTGGTAAGACCGCCGGTTACGGTACCAAGGGCCAGACCTCGCGCAGCGGTGGCAGCATCCCCGCCTGGTTCGAAGGTGGTCAGACCCCAATTCATATCCGCATCCCAAAGCTTCGCGGCTTCCGCAATGTGCTCCGCGTGGAGTCCGCGGTGGTCAATGTTGGACGCATCCAGAACTGGATCGACGCGGGTCGCCTGAAGGGCGAGTCGCCACTTACCATCAACGTGGACGTGCTTGAGGCTGCCGGCCTGATGAAGAGCCGCGGCAAGCCACTCAAGGTGCTCGGCGGCGGGAACCTTTCGGCGAAGCTTTTCGTACTCGCCGATTCGTTCACCGATAGCGCGCTCACCAAGATCAAGGCGGCAGGCGGGAGCACCCAGGTGCTCCAGCTCCCAACAGAGGAGAGCGCGGTTGCCGTTGGCGTCACAAAGAAGAAGAGCGCACCGAAGAAGTCAGCGTCTGAGACGAGCGAGCCGTCCGCCGGAGCGGACGCCTAAGCGTCGCACCAAGCGCGTTTGCGCTTTGCTAGAGAGTGAGAGAGGAGTCGATCGATGATTGAGACCCTACTCAACGCGGTGCGATCACCAGAGATTCGTCGCAAGGTGCTCTTCGTTGGCGCGATGCTCGTGGTCTTCCGACTCCTCAGCCACGTCCCAGTCCCTGGTGCGGATCCCGCCGCCCTCGCCAACTTCTTTGAGGACAACGCCCTCTTCGGTCTCCTCGACCTCTTCTCAGGCGGTGGGCTCGCGCGATTCAGCGTGGTCGGTCTCGGCCTGAACCCGTACATCAACGCCTCGATCATCATGCAGTTGATGAGCGGCGTGGTGCCACGACTCATTGAGTTGAGCCGCGAAGGCGAGTACGGTCGCAACAAGATCAACCAGTACACCCGCTACCTGACGGTGCCGCTTGCGGCACTGCAGAGCTACGCCTTCCTGGCGCTCCTCAATAGCCAGCAGGTGCTCACCACAACCTTCGACCTCGCCAGCCCTGAGACGCTCGTCCAGATCGTCATCCTTACCACCGGCTCACTCCTCTTGATGTGGATCGGTGAGCTTGTGACGGAGCGCGGCATTGGTAACGGGATCAGCTTCATCATCTTCGCCGGCATCATCGGCCGCGTCCCTGGTGCGATCCAGGAGTTCTTTGCGGCGCCAGACCTTGCCGTGCTTGTTGCCTTCGGCGCCGTTGGCGCCGCAGCCGTTGCGGCGATCATTCTCATTACCGAGGGGCAGCGCCGCATCCCTGTGGAGTACGCAAGCCGCGTACGTGGGAATCGCGTCTACCAGGGTGGTCGCACCTTCCTCCCGCTCAAGGTGAACCAGGCGGGCGTGATCCCGATCATCTTCTCCATGAGCATCCTCCTCTTCCCGGCACAGATCGCCGGCTACTTCACCGCGTCGCAGGTTGAGTGGGTCGCCGCTGGTGCAACCTGGATCGTCAACACGCTTGGGCCACAGAACGAGATCGTCTATCTCCCGTTCTACTTCTTGCTCACCGTTGCCTTCACCTACTTCTACACCGCGTTCACCTTCAAGGCGGATGAGACCGCCGATCAGCTACGAAAGAATGGCGGCTACGTCCCCGGGATTCGTCCAGGGAAGCCAACTGAGGAGTATCTCGGCAAGGTCGTCACACGGATCACCCTGCTCGGCTCACTCTTCCTCGGCATCGTCGCCGTCTCCCCGTACGCACTCGGCGCGCTCTTCGGTGATCTTGGCGGCCTCGGCGTAAGCCTCGGCGGCACCGGCCTGTTGATTGCTGTGAGCGTGGTGGTTGAGACGATGAAGCAGCTTGAGGCACAGATGCTGATGCGAAACTACGAGGGCTTTATCAAGTGATCTTGGTCCTTCTCGGCGCCCCGGGCGCAGGGAAGGGGACGCAGGCGGAGGCACTCGCCGCCGCCACTGGCGCCGCACATGTGGCCACGGGCGACCTCTTCCGCGCGGAGATTGCTGCGGGGAGCGAACTCGGTCGCACCGCCTCTTCGTTCATTGACGCAGGGAGGCTCGTTCCTGATGAGGTCACGATCGGCATGATCAGTGCGCGACTCGCCAAGCCTGACGCGGCGGAGCGCGTGATCCTTGATGGCTTCCCGCGCAACCCGACGCAGGCGGCGGCGCTCGACGCCGCACTCTCCGCCAGTGGTCGCGCAATCTCTGCAGTCTTACTGAACGTTGACGTTGCAGTGCTCACCGCGCGACTCACTGGGCGACGCGTCTGTCCAGGTTGCGGCCGCTCCTATCACGTAGCGCACCGCCCTCCAACCGTTGCGGATCGCTGCGATGCGTGTGGTTCGGCACTGATCACGCGGAGTGACGACGCACCAGCCACAGTTGCCGCTCGACTAGAGAACCAGCTCGCCGCGCTCAACGACGTAGTGGAGCTCTACCGCGCGTCAGGTCGCCTGCAGGTTGTGGAGGGGGTCGGTGAGATCCGTGAGATTCAGTCGCGCCTCGCCGCCGCCGCCGCTGCGGTCGGCTTCACCGCGTAGCGCGGCGCGAGCGACGAGAGCGATGAGCGGCAGCATATGAGTGGCATTACGCGAAAGAGCCCAGCTGAGGTGGCGCTGATGCGCCGCGCTGGCGCCGTTGTTGCCGAAGTTCTTGCGCTCGTTGAGCAGCTCGCGGTGCCGGGGGCGAGCACGGCAGAGATTGACGCCGCCGCCGAACGCCACATCCTCGCCGCGGGTGCCAGCTCCAACTTCAAGGGGTATCACGGCTTCCCTAGTGTGATCTGCCTCTCCCTTGATAACGAGGTGGTGCACGGGATCCCGGGCGAGCGTGAGATCAAACTCGGAGCACTCGTCTCGGTGGACGCAGGGGCGATCATTGACGGCTGGCATGCTGACGCCGCGCGCAGCTTCTACGTAGGGGAGGCACCCCCTGAGGCGGCGCGACTGATCCGCGTGACGCGGGAGGCACTCGACGCTGGCATTGCCGCGGCGCGACCAGGGGCAACGATTGAGGAGGTCTCGGCGGCGATTGAGGATGTGGCGCTCGGCGCGAAGCTCGGCATCGTGCGGCCGTATGTGGGGCATGGGATCGGACGCGCCATGCATGAGGCCCCCCAGGTGCCGAACTACCGGACGGGGCGGAAGAGCCTCACCCTCGCCCCTGGCCACTGCCTGGCGATCGAGCCGATGCTCACCCTCGGCTCCCCAGAGGTGGGGGTGATGGACGATGAGTGGACCGTTGTAACAATCGATGGGGGGCTCGCCGCCCATTTTGAGGACTCGATCGCGATCACCGCAGAGGGGTCGCTCCTCCTCACCAGGCCCTGAGCGTGGCGGAGCTCAACCCCACGAAGGGGGCTTCGTTGCGAGGGGGGCTGGGCTCTGCTATCCTCCGCGTTCGTGCGTTTGGGGGCTCTCCCCACTCGTCCCCTGGCTCGCCAGGGGGCAGCACCGCAGTCTGAAACGGGGGGTTGTTGGCGAAGAAGGATTCGATCGAAGTCGAAGGTACCGTGGTCGAGCCACTGCCGAACACATCGTTCGTCATTGAACTCGAAAATGGCCATCGGATTCGTGCCTATATCAGCGGGAAGCTTCGGACGAATTTCATCCGAATCCTTCCAGGTGATCGGGTAAAGGTCGAACTCTCGCCATACGATCTGACACAGGGTCGGATCACCTACCGGTTGAAGTAGCAGCACAGGAGACGACGTGAAGGTTTCTGCCTCGGTAAAGGTTCGATGCGACAAGTGCCTCGTGATTAAGCGGCACGGACGCGTCATGGTCATTTGCGAAAACCCGAAGCACAAGCAGCGGCAGGGATAGGGTCATGGCACGAATCGCCGGCGTTGATATTCCACGCGAGAAGCGCGTTGAGATCGCCCTCACCTACATCTTCGGCATTGGCCTTACCACCAGCCAGAAGATCCTGAAGCAGACCTCCATCAGCCCAGACATCCGCGTCAAGGACCTCTCCGAAGAGCAGATCAATCGCCTTCGAGAAGTGGTCGACAAGGGGCAGAAGATCGAGGGCGACCTGCGCCGTGAGATCGCTATGAACATCAAGCGCCTCATTGAAGTTGGCACCTACCGTGGCACGCGCCACCGTAAGAACTTGCCGTCGCGCGGTCAGCGCACCAAGACGAATGCACGTCAACGCCGAGGCGCACGTAAGACCGTCGCCGGCAAGAAGATTGAGAAGAAGTAAGGCGAGGGAGTAGACGATGGCTGAGATGGAGAAGCGCCCAGCGAAGACGCGTCGCCGCGAGAAGAAGAACGTCCCCGTTGGGCAGGCACACATTGCCGCCTCGTTCAACAACACCCTGATCTCTATTACTGATCCAACGGGCGCCGTGCTCTCATGGGGCTCGGGCGGTGTCGCCGGCTTCAAGGGCTCGCGCAAGAGCACGCCGTACGCCGCATCGCTCGGCGCCGAAGCTGCCGCGCGCAAGGCGATGGAGCATGGCCTCCGCTCCGTTGAAGTCTTCGTCAAGGGTCCAGGTGCCGGTCGCGAGCAGGCGATCCGCGGCCTGCAGACCGCAGGTCTTGACATCACCGCCATCACCGATGTGACGCCGCTGCCGCATAACGGCTGCCGTCCTCCAAAGAAGCGTCGAGTCTAGGAAGGGAGACCCATGGGTCGCGATACGGGTCCAGTCTGCCGTCAGTGCCGCCGCGAGGGGGCGAAGCTCTTCTTGAAGGGCGCGCGTTGCTATACCAAGAAGTGCTCCTTTGAGCGCCGCCCAACACCTCCAGGCATGCACGCCGTACGCCGCCGCAAGGTGGGCGACTACGGTCTCCAGCTGCGCGAGAAGCAGAAGATGCGCCGCGTCTATCGCCTCGGCGAGACGCAGTTCCGCCGACTCTTTGAAGAGGCGGAGCGCGGCACCGACGTGACCGGCGAGCACCTCCTGCGACTCCTCGAGCTGCGCTTTGACAATGTGGTCTTCCGTCTCGGCTTCGCCACCTCGCGCGACCAGGCGCGACAGTTCATCACCCACGGTCACTTTGCGGTGAACGGTGGCGCGGTGGACATCCCGTCGTACGCGCTCAAGCCTGGCGACGAGGTCTCGTTGCGCGCTGGCCGCGCCGAGCTCACGCCATTCAAGGAGGCGGCCGAGACCCTAAAGAGCGCCGCAACGCAGGAGTGGCTGCGCATTGATGCACCAAAGCTCACCGGCCATGTGGTGGCGGTTCCGCGCCGCGATCAGATGCCGGGCGACTTCAACGAGCAACTCGTCGTTGAGTTCTACTCGCGATAAGAGAGGAGAGGCAGATGACAGACGCAGTGACTTCACGAATCGCCCCGCTCGAGGAGCTCGGCTCCTACGGCAAGTACGAGGCTGGCCCGTTCGCCCCTGGCTACGGCGTCACGCTCGGCAACGCCCTGCGTCGCGTACTGCTCGGGTCGCTTGAAGGGGCTGCGGTCACCGCTGTCCAGATCACTGGCGTCCAGCAGGAGTTCTCTGCACTCCCAGGCGTCCGCGAGGATGTCGTACAGATCCTTCTCAACGTTAAGAAGATTCGACTACGCAGCTTCGCCACCGGTCGCGTTGAGCTGACGCTCAACAAGAAGGGGGCAGGCCCGGTCACCGCTGGCGACATCACGCCAAACGGCCAGGTGGAGATCGTCAACCCAGAGCAGATCTTGATGACGCTTGACTCAGACAAGACGGCGATCGAGGCCTTCCTTGTTGTTGAGACTGGCGTTGGCTACGTCTCCGCTGATCGCCTTGAGGCGGATCCAGATGGTGAGGCACGACCGCGCGGCGTGATGGCGGTTGACGCCATCTTCACGCCAGTACGTAAGGTGAACTTCACTGTTGAGAACACGCGTGTTGGCCAGGACGTTGACCGCGAGAAGTTGATCCTTGAGATTGAGACCGACGGCACCATCACGCCAGAGGAGGCGGTACGCAAGGCGGCGGCAATCCTCGTTGGCCAGTTTTCCGCATTCTCTGGGCTTGGCGAAGCGCCAGCACCGGCACCAGCCGGTGCGGTCGGCGGCAACCTGCTCGACATGTCGATTGAAGACCTCGACCTTCCGATGCGCGCCTACAACTCGTTGAAGCGCGCAGGGATCGTCAAGGTTGGCCAGCTCCTCACCGCGCTTGATGGCGGCGAGGCAGAACTCCTGAAGCTGCGCAACTTTGGCCAGAAGAGCCTCACCGAGGTTCGCGAGAAGCTTGTGGAGCGCGGCTTCGATGTGCCAGAGAGCACGCTGCCCCTTGATGCCTTTGACGACGAAGATGACGAAGGCGATGACGAAGGCGACGACGCGGAAGTGAAGGCCTGAGATGACGTCGCACGCAATTGGCGGTCGCAAGCTCTCCCGAAAGCAGGGGCCCCGGCTCGCCTTGTACAAGAACTTGATCGTCTCCGTCTTGCGCTATGAGCGCATCCAGACGACCGAGGCGAAGGCGAAGGAGATTCGTCCGCAGGTTGAGCAGATCATTACGCTCGCCAAGAAGGGTGGCCTCAGCGCGCGTCGCGCGGTGATCGCTGCGCTGCCAAACGAGCCGCTCGTCGTGGATAAGCTCTTCGATGAGATCGTGCCAAAGTATGCCGACCGCACCTCTGGCTACTGCAGGATCACCAAGATCGGCATTCGCCAGGGTGACTCTTCGCCACTCGTCCAGATTGAGCTCGTCTAGGAGGTTGATGTGAACATGAAGACGTGGACGCCTCGCGCCGCAGAGATCGAGCGCAACTGGTACGTGGTTGACGCTGCGGGGCAAACCCTCGGCCGCCTCGCAACGAAGATTGCCACCACCCTCCTCGGCAAGGGGAAGCCAACCTACGCCGACCATATGGATACTGGCGACTTCGTGATCGTGATCAACGCTGAGAAGCTTGTTGTGACGGGCGACCGCCTACTCAGCAAGAAGTACCACTCGCACTCAGGTCACCCAGGTGGCCATAAGGAAGAGGTGCTCGGCGACCTGATTCAGCGCAAGCCAACTGAGGCGATCCGACGCGCCGTCAAGGGGATGCTCCCAAAGACGAAGCTCGCCAATGCGCAGATCACCAAGTTGAAGATCTACGCTGGCCCTGATCATCCACACGCACCACAGCAGCCGAAGCCCCTCGCATGACCCCGAAGGAGAAGAGCGTGAGCAATCTGCCGTACTACCAGGGAACTGGCCGCCGCAAGACCTCCATCGCACGCGTGCGCTTGGTTGCGGGTGAGGGACAGATCGTCATCAACGGACGCACCTACGTTGAGCACTTCGGCGGCGCAATCCCGCAGGCCGAGGTCTTCGCTCCGTACCGCGTCACGGGCACCGAAGGTCGCTTCAACGCGATGGTGAAGGTTGAGGGTGGTGGCATCTCCGGGCAGGCTGGCGCGATCCGCCACGGCATCTCGCGCGCACTCCTCTCTGCAGACCCTGAGGCCTTCCGACTCCCACTTCGCCAGGCCGGTTTCCTGACGCGCGACCCGCGCGCCAAGGAGCGAAAGAAGTACGGCCTCCGACGCGCTCGCAAGGCGAAGCAGTTCACGAAGCGCTGATCTAGCGCAGCTGCGCTGCTGATGACCGCGGTCCGCTTCGGCACCGACGGAATCCGCGGCATCGCGGGGGAGAGTCTCACCGATCCAATCGCATACGCGCTCGGGCGCGCCCTTGCCGCGCGCTTCCCAGGTGGAACCATCCTGATCGGTCGCGACACGCGACCGAGCGGCGCAGGGCTCAGCGCTGCACTTGCAGCAGGGGCGAACGCTGCTGGTGCACACGCGATCGATCTCGGCGTCATTCCAACACCTGGGCTCGCCGCAGTGGTTGCGGGTGAGCCGACCGCATCATGCGGCGTGGTGGTGACCGCTTCGCATAACCCGGTTGAGTACAACGGGCTGAAAGTCCTCGGCCGCGATGGGCGCAAGGTTCCCGATGCGGTGGAGCGTGAGCTCGAGGTGGCGATTGATGCTGAGCTTGCACGCGGCGCTGGTACCGCGCCGGATCAGGTGCGCGGTGCGAGTTCAACAGTTGAAGGGGAG
>JAPLHQ010000023.1 GCA_026389555.1 Chloroflexota bacterium | reverse complement strand
CTTCAGGCCAGCGCGAGCGCGACGCACGGCGCGGCTGAGCGTGCCGATCGCCTGCTCCTGGCCGACCACACGGCCGCCGAGCGACTCCTCCATCTTCAGGAGGCGCGCCGTCTCAGCTTCGGCGAGGCGCATCACAGGGATACCAGTCCACATTGCCACCACTGCGGCGACCTCATCATCGGTGACAATCGGGCGATCATCAGCGCGATTCGCTGGCTGTGGCTGTGCGCCATCAGTCGTCGTTACAGAAGGCGTTGCTACGACGGCAGCATCGCTGGCGCTCGCGCCGAGGGTGCGCGATGCGGCATCAATAATCGGCGCGGGAAGTGCAGGCACCGACGGATCGGTGCGTGGCGCCTCGCTCGCTGGGGCTGGTGTGACCGGTGTGGTCGGCGTGGATCGCTCGGCACTCGGCGCCGTAACGCCGTTGAGGCTCGCGCGCCAAGCGCGATCAAGCTCCGAAATCCGCCCCTTGAGCCCATCAAGTTGGCTGCGCAGCGAACCGGCGCGATCAAACGCGCCCGCAGCGGCGGCATCTTGCTGGTCGCGCTCAAGTGCGTCTGCCTCGCGGCGCGCAGCGCGCAACTCTGGCGGTGGTGAAGCGTGGCGCAACATGACACGACTCGATGCCTCATCAATCACGTCAATCGCCTTATCTGGTAGCTGACGATCACTGATGTATCGCACTGAGAGATCCACCGCGGCGCGCAGCGCCTCATCAGTGATGCGCACCTTGTGATGCGCCTCGTATCGCGGGCGGAGCCCCTTCAGGATCTCAATCGTCTCCTCTTGGGATGGCTCGGCAACGATCACCTGCGCGAAGCGTCGCTCAAGTGCTGGGTCCTTCTCAATGTGCTTACGGTACTCATCAAGTGTGGTGGCGCCGATGCACTGGATCTCGCCGCGCGCGAGTGGCGGCTTCAAAATATTCGCCGCGTCAATCGCACCCTCAGCGGCGCCAGCGCCAACCAGCGTGTGCAGCTCGTCAACAAAGAGAATCGCGTCGCGTGACGCACGCAGCTCCTCGAGGACCTTCTTCAGTCGCTCTTCAAACTCGCCGCGATACTTTGTGCCAGCAACGAGCGAGCCCATGTCTAGTGTGACGACGCGCTTATCAAGGAGTGGCGCAGGGACATCACCCTTCACGATGCGCTGGGCGAGTCCTTCAGCGATCGCGGTCTTCCCAACGCCTGGCTCACCGATCAGCGCCGGATTGTTTTTGGTGCGGCGCGCAAGGATCTGGATGACGCGCTCAATCTCACGTTCGCGTCCGATTACAGGATCCAAGCGTCCGGCGCGTGCCGCCTCGGTCAGGTCAATGCCGAGCGCATCAAGGGTTGGCGTCTTTGAGGCCGAACCGCGTCGCTCCGCCTGGGCCGTTGCTGGCGCCGAGGACTGGCTCAGGACGCGCACCACCTCGTGGCGCACCTTGTCCAGGCTGACGCCGAGTGACTCAAGGACGCCAGATGCGATCCCACCCTCTTCACGGACGAGCCCAAGGAGAAGGTGTTCGGTGCCGATGTAGTTGTGGCCGAGTCGGCGCGCCTCATCAATGGCGAGCTCGATCACCTTCTTGGCACGTGGGGTGAGGCCGATCTCGCCGAGCACTGGCCGTTCGCCACGCCCAATGATGAACTCCACCGCCTGGCGCACCTTGGCGAGCTCAACGCTCAGGTTCTCAAGCACCTTGGCGGCGACACCCTCCCCTTCACGGACAAGTCCAAGGAGGAGGTGCTCAGTGCCGATGTAGTTGTGGTTGAAGCGCTGCGCCTCGTCCTGGGCGAGCGTCAGTACCTTCCTGGCACGATCCGTGAAGCGATCGAAGCGGTCAGCCGTGGCCATGCGCTCCTCCGATCTCCGCGCTAACGCTGCGATCGCAGCGGTACCCCGCGGAGTAGCAGTCTACCACCGCCCCCGTGCACGACCTAAGCGCAGTGCGGCGCCGAAGCGCCAGCACGGAGCGGCCCTTAGGCCTCTCCGCCCGGTTCGGCAGTTGGCTCAGCGCTCGGCTCGGCGCTCGGCGCAGGAGCCGTCTCGGGGGCCAGGCTCTCCTCAAGCGCAGCATCGATCACCGCAGCTGGAGACTCTTGCGCCTCCTTCTTCGGTGCGCGCTTGCGCTTGGTCTCACCGTCGCCACCAGTCGACTCCTCATCGCCATCACCCGACTCCGCCATCTTGTCGCGAATGCCGGCGAAGGCTGCCGCAAGAGTGAGATCAAGCCCACCCTCTGGCTCCTGAACCGCCCCCTCCATGGAGAAGCCGCGCTCAGGACGCGCGCGTCGCGTCTCCTTCTTCGGCTGCTCCGCTGGGGTTTCGCGAACTGGCGTCTCCTCCGCCTGCTTCAGGCTGAGACCGAGTCGGTGTCGCTCGGAGTCAAGGCTGATCACCTTCAACTTGAGCGTCTGCTCATCCTTCACCACGTCGCCCGGGTGGAGGACGCGATTATTGGAGAGCTCACTGATATGAATGAGGCCCTCGAGGCCGTCGCGCACGCGCACGAAGGCACCGAAGTTCACAAGCTTCGTGATGGTCCCCTCAACAAAGTCACCAATCTTGATGTCCGAAATGGCGGCATGCCATGGGTCTGGCTGCAGCTTGCGGATGGAGAGGCTGATGCGGCCGCGCTCCGTATTGATGTCGATCACTTCGGCGTCGATCATGTCGCCCACCTTGTAATCGGCCTCAGGGTTCGCAACCTTCGACCAGCTGATCTCGCTCTTATGGATGAGGCCGTCGATCCCGCCAAGGTCGATGAAGAGGCCGAACGGCGCAATCGAGCGCACGCTGCCACTCACCTTCTGGCCGACCGAGAGGGTGCTGAAGAGCTCGTCACGCTTCTCGCGTCGCTCCTCATAGTGCGCAACCTTCTCAGAAAGGATTAGTCGATTCCCCTTGCGGTTCACCTCAAGGATCTTCATGCGCAGCTTGCGGCCAACGTACGGCTGCAGCTTCTCGGCGATCTCCTGGATCGCGTCGCGCGGTGCATCTCCAGGCGGACGGCGTGGGAAGTCAACGATCTGGCTGATCGGCACGAAGCCCCGAATGCCACAATCAACGATGAGTCCACCCTTGTTGTGATCAATGACGGCGGCCTCAATGATGGTGCCCGAGTCCAGCTGCTCCTGCATGGTGCGCCACTTGCGCTCCAGGCCGGCGCGGCGGATGGAGAGGACAACGTGTCCGTCTTCCGACTCCGGCTGCATCACATAGACAAGCACCGTGTCGCCAACGTTGAGGGTTGGGCCCTCTTCGCCGTTTCGACCGTGCAGCTCGCGGCTTGAGACAACACCTTCGCTCTTGCCGCCAATATCAACGAGCACTTCGTCTGGGTCAACGCGAACGACAACGCCGTCCAGCACATCTCCCGACTTGAGGTTCTTGATCGGCGCACCCGCGATCGCGAGCAGCTCTTCCATGGTGGTTGGCTCAGGGCCACTCCACACTGGAGCTACAGGTGCAGCTGCCACTGGGGCGACTGCTGTTGGCGCTGTGTATCCAGGGGCATCGACCGCTGCGCTCGATGGAGCGCTGCTGGCGGATACTGCCGCGTCACCAGCGAACTCTGGGGCCTTCACCTTGACGCTCTTTGGCTTCGCTGGGGCTTTCGCCTTTCGTACGGGAGCCTCACCACCTTCGGTGGAAGTTGCTCCATTAAGGGACGCGTTCTCCTGGTCTTCAGTCACGTGTATTGGTTCTCCTTCAAAAAGTATTCGCGCTCAGGCGATGACACCACGAATGCAGAGCATGTGGGGTGACCACGCGATCGCGTTGAGGGAGCCTAGCACAGGCTCCGCGAGCCAGCCTCAGGGGAGCTTCAGCACCTGACCGCGCTTGATGACGTAGTCGGGTCCAGGGATCCCGTTGAGTTCGGCGATCTCCTTCCATGCGCCACAACCGATTGGCAGAGAGCAGGCGATGGAATAGAGGCCTTCGCCCTTTTTCACTACGTATGTCATCCCCGAGGCGCTGCTTGGGGCGGTGGTCGCTGTGGGGGTTGGGCTTGGGGTGAGGCTTGGCGATGGGGTCGCTGTGGGGGTTGGGCTTGGGGTGAGGCTTGGCGATGGGGTCGCTGTGGGGAGCGCCGAATCCGATGGCGCAACGCTCGGTTCAGCCGATGCGTCAGCGGCGCCAATCAGCGAATCGACGACTGGCCCCACTGCGCCCGCGAGTGGCCCGCCACCAATAACGAGGAGTGCTGCGAGTGCGGCGACAAGGAGGAGGCGCCCCCAGGGGCGACTAGCGCGCGGCTGCGCGGGCTCATCGCCATAGAGAAGTGCGGCATCGCCAACAGGTTGACCTGGCGCAAGGGTTGCGGCGAGTGGGCCGAGCGCCGCTTCACGCGCATCACGAATCTCACAGGCCGAGCCGGTGAGACAGCGTCGCTCACGGATCTGGTTGGAGAGCTCTCCACGCGCAGGATCGGCGCCGCAACGGCTCGGAACACGTGGACGACCGGGCTCAATTGCGCCTGCGTCGTCGAGGAGCCACGGACACGGGCTGAACTGCTGCGCTTCCATGTTCGGAGGATAGCGGAACAGGCGCCGCTCAAACGCGGCGGCGAAAAATACCCCAGGACGCCAAAGAGCCCGGCGACGACCTATCTTGCCGAGGAGCTGCCCCCTCAGTATTTTCGGCGCTGGAGAGCTTGACTTCCGTGTTCGAGATGGGAACGGGTATGGCCTCTCCGCTACAGTCACCGGGCTCCGCTTGGCGAAGTCCGAATTCATGGCTGAACATCAAGCGTGGTTAGTTTCATCGGGGTGTATCTCGAGACCGCCCACAGGCGCCGATGAGGCGTCGTGGAGGTCAAGCCCTCGACCATTAGTAGCGCTTTGCTGCAGCCATCACTGGCCTTCCACATGCGCCCTATCAAGCAGGTAGTCTCCCTGCGGTCTTACCCGGTTAACCCGGTGGGGAACCTCATCTTAAGGCGAGCTTCGCGCTTATATGCTTTCAGCGCTTATCCCTGCCGAGCTTAGCTACCCTGCAATGCCCTTGGAAGGACAACAGGCACACCATAGGCTCGTCCACTCCGGTCCTCTCGTACTAGGAGCAGCTCCTTTCAAGTTCCCTTCGCCCACGCTGGATAGAGACCGAACTGTCTCACGACGTTCTGAACCCAGCTCACGTACCGCTTT
>JAPLHQ010000079.1 GCA_026389555.1 Chloroflexota bacterium | reverse complement strand
TGATCCTGAAGGCCCGGCCACCTTTGCCGCCCGACTCGAAGTCTTCTGTGCCGTCACGCCACGCGGCGATGGCACCTCGGCCTGCACCGAGCTGCTCTGGATTGATGTGGGCGGCCCCGCGGCGCATCATCTCGCCAGCATCGTGCCGCCACTCTCGCTGCACGACCTTCCGACACTGCTCTGGTGGGATGCGCCAGTCAACGCCGCAGAGAGTGACGTGCGCCAACTCATGCGCGGTGTCGATCGCATCATTGTCGATGGCGCAACGCAACCAGGTGATGGGCTCGCCACGATGCGCAGCCTCTCTGCCGCCGCCGAGAGCGCTGGCGTCGCACTCACAGACTTTGCACTGCTGCGCCAGGGGCGCTGGCGCGACTCGATCGCCACGATGTTTGACGAGGTATCGGCCGCACCGTTCCTGAACGCCATCAACAAGATCTCCGTTGACTACTCGGGGGGTAAGGGCTCAAGCGCCTCGATCAACGTCGTACGTCCCGCCTATCATGTGGCGTGGCTCGCTTCACGGCTCAAGGCTTCAATCAAGTCGCCGCTGCACCTTGGAGATGGAACCGGGTGGCGTGCCGAACTGCACGACCAACTGCGTCATGCAATTGCGGTTGAACTCAACCCCGTTGATTCGGTCCTTGGCGCTGGTACAACGATCGCGGTGCGCATCGCCGCAGATCGACGCGGCGATCACTTCGAACTTGAGGTGCGCGCCGATTCCACCTCAACGCGAGCGATCGCCAAGATCAACGGGGCCGTGGTACACGAGCGAACCTTCCAGGCGCCACGCTGGACCGAGGCGACGCTGTTGAGTGAGTCGCTCGAATTCGGCGAAGTAGACCCACTCTCACCGGCAATCCTCCGTACCATGAGTGCGCTGATCGGATGAACAACCCGGCAGTTCGCATCGGGCGACGCCCAGGGCGTTGCAGAGGCGGCTGCGGACCGGATCATCAACGTGGCGATCGCAGCGGTTGCAGCGCGTGGGGTATTTCATCTCTGTAGCACTGGTGGCTCAACTCCCGCTGCGCTCTATCGCGCGCTTCGTGAGCCGTCACGCGCAGCGCGAATGCCATGGGCAGAGACACAGATCTGGTTCGGTGATGACAGGTTCGTACCGCGTGCGGACCCGCTCTCGAATCTGTATCCGCTTGACGCGCAGCTCCTGAGCGCCAGCGCCGACGGCGCCGCCTCGCCCCTCTCGCCAAGTGCTGTTCACCCCTGGCCAACGAACGCCGCCGATGCGCCATCTGCCGTGAGCGCCTACCTCGCCGAAATCCAGGGTGCTGCTGTGCCCCACACGCCTGCAGGTTTCCCGATCTTCGACCTTGTGCTGATTGGGATTGGTGGTGATGGCCACTGCCTGAGCGTCTTCCCTGGCTCGCCGCTCGCCCTCGACGGGGCGCCGGTTGCTGCAGGAGTTCCGGCCCCGACCCACATTGAACCGCATGTGCCGCGTCTCTCCTTCTCGCTCGGCGTGCTCACGAGCGCCCGTGAGGTGCTCGCCATTGCCCCTGGTGCTGGCAAGGCCGAAGCGCTCGCACGAATCTTTACCAGCTCAACACCAGTGGCCGACGCACCCGCGAAGGCGGCGCTGATTTCAACCGCAACATGGCTCCTCGATACCGCTTCGGCCGCGAATCTGCCCTCGTAACCTTCAGCGACTCCTCATGGGACGCTGATCCCCCACTTTGCGCCGAGGGCGCGGTGCGCCGCCTGCAGCTCGCTTGATGAGAGTGATCGCCCCCAGATCAGCACCTCCATAATGGTGCCAACGAAGTACTTCGGAACGCCCGCGACGAACATCCCGCCAATCCAGTTCATGGACTCGGAGCTCGTGAGGTTAAAGGAAGTCTCCGCGCCGCCGTTGTACTGAAAGCCGTCGGCCGCGCCTGTAGCAGTGCGCACAGTGGTGATCGTGAGGCCCGTTGCCGTTCGAGCGGTCGAAGCGCCCGTCGATTGCCCGTTGCTGTATACGCGTAAGCGACCGAACTCCATTGAAATTCCCGAGAAGCGCGTGCTGCTTCCAACGAGCGGCTGACTTAGCCCATCGTTCGATTGCCGAAAGACCAAGATCAGTGTCATCGGTTCAAGTGGGATGCTGGTTGGTAATTGCACAGCGGCACCGCTGAATTGCAGAACAGCGACTCCCGAGGCAAGTGTTGGATACGGCTGAAATTGTCCCGTGCTGACCTGTGCGTGTTGTGCCTGGCCGGACTTGTCAAACCAGTAGCGCAACTTTGGTGCGAGTGACATCGTTCCCGTTTCGGCGGTGTCATACCAGAGCAGGAGACCGCTACTGAC
>JAPLHQ010000035.1 GCA_026389555.1 Chloroflexota bacterium | reverse complement strand
GCGGCGATCCTTGCCGGCGCACAGGTGCTCGTCTACATCGGCGCGATCAGCGTGCTGATCCTCTTTGCCATCATGCTGACGCAATCAAAGGCGGCGCCAGCGAAGCTCACCTTCCAGACGCAGGCGCTCCCTGCAGCGCTGATCGCTTCACTCCTTGCGATCATCTTCGCCATCACGCTCGGCACAAACGACTGGAAGGCGACCGTCTTCGACAACACACCAGCGCCGCAGGGGACAACCAGCACCGCTGCTGAACTCTTCGGGCCATACCTACTCGCCTTTGAGGTTGTGAGCGTCCTCATCCTCGCTGCCGTGATCGGCGGGATCTACCTTGCTGCGATTCCGCGTGCTGGCCAGGTCGGCGCAGAAGACGACGAGGAGGTTCGATGAGCCAGATCGCCGGGCACCTTGAGCCGTACCTTGTCCTCGCCGGAATCCTCTTCTCTATTGGCGCATTTGGTTTCCTTGCGCGCCGCAATGCGATCAGCATGCTGATGAGCATTGAGCTGATGTTGAACGCGGTGAACCTCTCCGCCGTTGCGCTCGGCGCATTTATTCCGGCGCTCGTCGGACAAGGGATCGCCTTCGCGCTGCTGATCATCGCCGTCGCCGCCGCTGAGGCCACCGTTGGCCTCGCCATCGTCATTGCCATCTATCGCAACCGAAAGACCCCGCTGGTCGACGAGTACGACACGATGAGGCAGTAACCGTGGAGGTACACGTGCTCCCAAGCTACGCGCCGCTCCTCCTGATCCTGCCGCTCGCAGGCTTCCTCTTCACTGCGGCGATCGGTCGCCGACTCGGCAAACTGGCGCACCTCGTGCCACTCGGCGCAATTGTTGCCACCTGGGGAATCGCAATGAGCCTGGCGATCCCTGCGCTCCTCGGCGACCTTGGTGAGCACGGGGCATCGAGCGAGCTCTTCACCTGGATCGCGTCAGGGAGTCTCACCTTCAATATGGGGATTCACGTGGATGCGCTCACTGGCGCGCTGCTCCTGGTGGTCACCACGGTTGGCGCGCTCGTGCACCTTTATAGCGTTGGCTACATGAGCCACGATCCTGGCTACTGGCGCTTCTTCGCCTACCTGAACCTCTTCATGTTCTCGATGCTCCTACTGGTGCTCGCGAACAACCTGCTTGTTGTCTTCGCCGCATGGGAGCTCGTCGGCCTCTCCTCATATCTGCTGATCGGCTTCTGGTACACGAAGCGCGAGCCTGGCCTCGCCGCAAAGAAGGCCTTCATCACAAATCGCGTCGGCGACGTGGGCTTTGCACTCGGCTTGATGGGGCTCGTTGCCGTCTTCGGCACGCTCGACATCTCAACGATTCTTGCTGGTGTTGAGGCGGGGCAGCTCGCCGGGCCAGCCGCCACCGTCATCGCACTGCTGATCTTCTGTGGCGCCGTTGGTAAGTCGGCGCAGTTCCCGCTGCACGTTTGGCTCCCCGACGCAATGGAGGGACCAACGCCAGTCTCCGCACTGATCCACGCGGCAACCATGGTGAACGCTGGCGTCTACCTGGTTGCACGCATGAGTCCACTCTTCGCCGCGAGCCACGAAGCGATGCTCGTTGTTGCGGCGATCGGCATCTTCACCGCCATCTTCGCCGCATCCATTGCGTTTACGCAGACCGACATCAAGCGCGTACTCGCCTTCTCAACGCTGTCGCAGCTCGGCTACATGTTCGCCGCACTCGGCGTTGGTGCATGGGTTCCGGCGATCTTCCACCTCATCACACACGGCTTCTTCAAGGGACTCCTCTTCCTCGGATCTGGTTCCGTGATTCACGCCGTTGAGGGTGAACAGGAGATGCCAAAGATGGGCGGGCTCGCCAGAAAGATCCCAATCACCTACGCCACGATGTTGATTGGCACGGTTGCAATCGCCGGCCTTCCGCCGCTCGCCGGATTCTGGTCAAAAGACGAGATCCTTGGTGAGGCATTTAAGTTTGGTTACGCGTGGGTCTGGCTCGTTGGAATGGTGGTTGCGGGAGCTACCGCCTTCTACATGTTCCGTTTGATGGGGCTCACCTTCTGGGGGAAGAGTCGCGTCAGCGAGAGCGTCCACGTGCACGAGTCGCCATGGACCATGACACTGCCACTCATCCTGCTCGCAATTCCGTCGATTGGAATCGGCGCGCTGCTCGGCTTCCCGTTTGCTGACGGCATCTTGGTGCACGGGCTTGAGCCGATCTTCCATCCAGCAAACGTGCTCCTTGAACATGAACATGAGGCGTGGACACTCTTCGGCATTGACGGCCTGCTGATGCTCGCAAGCGTCACGGTGGCCTCCATCGGCACCGTGATCGGCGTGCGACTCTTCCGTAGCGATAACGGCGACCGCATCCGCGCGATCACCGCGCGACTTCAGCCGCTCTACACCGGCAGCCGCAACCGCTGGTTCTTTGATGACCTTAACGACCTCATCTTCGTGCGCTTCGGCACTCGCATTGCAAACGCCGCGTGGTGGTTCGACCGCCGCGTGGTTGACGGCGCGGTGAACGGCGTCGGCGCACTCACCTCAACTGGTGGTCGCGGCTTGCGCCAGATTCAGACAGGGCGAGTGCAGAACTACGCCTTCGGCATCGCGCTCGGACTCGCCGCAATGGCGGTCGCCTATCTGGTGCTCGGATCATGAACGACCTGACGCAGCTCGTTGCAGGGTTGCCGATCCTCTCCATGATTACGCTGCTACCGTTCGCTGGCGCGCTGCTCATCGCGTTGCTTCCATCCTCTCGACCGTTACTGATTCGGGTGTCGGCGCTTGTCGTCTCGTTTGCCACCTTCGTCTTAAGCCTCCTGATGCTTCCAGGCATCCGAAACTTCTCGTCAGAGTTCGCCTTTAGCGAACAGCTCTCGTGGATTCCAAGCTTCGGCATCACCTACCACCTTGGCGTTGACGGCCTCTCCGGCGCACTCGTGGTGCTCACCACGCTGCTTAGCTGGATCTGCATCTTGGCGAGCTTCGGGCCGATCCAGAACCGCGTGAAGGAGTACTTCATTAGCTTCCTGATCCTTGAGACAGGGATGCTTGGCGTCTTCCTCTCGCTCGACCTCTTCCTCTTCTACATCTTCTGGGAGATTGTCCTCGTCCCGATGTATCTGATCATCGGCATCTGGGGTGGCGCCGACCGCATCTATGCCACGATCAAGTTCGTCCTCTACACGCTGGTCGGCTCGCTACTCATGCTCGTGGCGATCCTCGCCACCGCCTTTAGTCATCAGGTGGCAACCGGCTCCTGGACCGGCGCATTCGACCTGATCGCGCTGCGTGGCACCATCACCGACCCAACGCTGCAGGCGCTCGCCTTCGGCGCCTTCGCGCTCGCCTTTGCGATAAAGGTGCCGATGTTCCCGTTCCACACCTGGCTCCCTGACGCGCACGTGCAGGCGCCAACCGCGGGTTCGGTGATCCTGGCCGGCGTGCTGCTCAAGCTTGGCGGCTACGG
>JAPLHQ010000008.1 GCA_026389555.1 Chloroflexota bacterium | reverse complement strand
CTTCGGCGCCTTCGCGCTCGCCTTTGCGATAAAGGTGCCGATGTTCCCGTTCCACACCTGGCTCCCTGACGCGCACGTGCAGGCGCCAACCGCGGGTTCGGTGATCCTGGCCGGCGTGCTGCTCAAGCTTGGCGGCTACGGCTTCCTCCGATTCGCCATTCCACTCTTCCCGCAGGCGGCGCATAACTTTGCGCCGCTGATCATCGCCCTCTCCGTGATCGCGATCATCTACGGCGCGATTGTGGCGATCGTGCAGACCGACCTCAAGAAGCTGATCGCGTACAGCTCGGTCAGCCACATGGGGTTCGTGACGCTCGGCATCTTCTCGTTCAATCAGCAGGGTGTTGACGGCGCCATCTTGCAGATGCTGAACCACGGCCTGATCACGAGTGGCCTCTTCCTCCTTGTCGGTATTGGCTATGAGCGAACGCACGACCGCGAGATCGCGAAGATGGGCGGCTGGGCGTCACGCACCCCCGTCTACGCGGCGCTCTTCGGCTTCTTCCTCTTCGCCTCGGTCGGACTCCCTGGCCTCTCTGGTTTTGCTGGTGAGTTCCTCGTCTTGCTTGGCGCCTTCCTCGTCAACCCGATGGTTGCAGGAGCTGCAACGCTCGTGATGATCCTCGCCGCCGTCTACCTGCTCTGGATGTATCAGCGCATCTTCACCGGACCACTCTCGCCGTTCCTGAAGGGGCTCGGCTCACACCTGACCGACGTGACGCCAATTGAGATCGCCACACTTGCGCCACTCGCCGCGATGATCGTGGCCTTCGGCATCCTTCCATCACTGCTCACTAATGCGTTTGCTTCGAGTGTCGCGCAGTTCCTCGTCTATGCGACGTGGCTTTCATCGGGCGGAGTAATCCAGTGAGCGGCGACCTTCTCACCATTGCGCCACTCATCACCGTTGGACTCACCGCTGTTGCGGTGCTCCTGAGCGACGGGCTGACGCCGAACCGCCGCTACGCGCCGATCGCTGTTGCGCTCGCCGGACTCGGCATCACGTCGTGGATCTTGTTGCAGCAGAGCGGCGGCACGGTAACCGCACTAAGTGGCGCGTATATCGGCGGACCGTTCGTTGCCTACCTCGGCCTTCTCGGATCAGCGGTGGTGGCGATCACCCTGCTGATCTCACCAGACCATCTCGCTGCGCGGCGTTACCCGAGTGCCGAGTTTGCCGCAACGCTTCTCTTCGCCCTCTGTGGCGCAATTTTGGTTGGTGCTTCGGGTGATCTCGTCACGCTCTTCATCGGACTTGAGTTGATGGTGATCCCTGGCTATCTTCTTGCCGGCTACGCAAAGCGTGATCCGCTCAGCACTGAGGGTGCGGTGAAGTACTTCCTGCTTGGAAGCTTCTCAAGCGCCATCTTGCTCTTCGGCATCGTGTTGCTGTGGGGGAGCACTGGAACCGCGTCACTTACCGGAATTGCGACCGCACTCACCGCCGCTGGTGCAGGACTTCATCCTGCCGTTGCAGCGGCGCTCGCACTGATTACTACCGGCGTCGCTTTCAAGATTGCGGCGGTGCCGTTCCACTACTGGACGCCAGATGCGTATCAGGGTTCACCAACGCCAATCACCGGCTACCTCTCCGTTGGTCCAAAGATTGGCGCCTTCGTCTTGATGATTAAGATCTTCCTGATCGCACTTCTTCCGCTCGCCGCATCTTGGATCCCCGTCATGGCGATCCTTGCAACCGCCACGATGACGCTCGGTAATCTTGTTGCGTTGACGCAGTCCAACGTGAAGCGCATGCTCGCCTACTCATCAATCGCACACACCGGATATCTGATGGTTGGCATTGTCGCCGCGGGTGCAGGTCAAGCATCTGGAATCTCTGGCGTCCTCTTCTACTCCGCCGCGTATGCACTGATGAATCTGGGTGCGTTCGCCTTCCTCACCGCTGTGCAGGGTCGACCCGGTGCTACGGTGCAGCTATCCGACCTTGCCGGACTCGGTCGCAAACATCCGCTCCTCGCACTACTCGCCGCACTCTTCTTGCTGAGCCTCACCGGCATTCCGCCAACGGCCGGCTTCTTCGCCAAGACCTACGTGATCCTGAGCGCCGTCCAGGCGGGTGGTATCGCAAGCGTGCTCGCCATCGTTGCGGTGCTTAACGCGGCAATCGCCGCCTTCTACTACCTCCGCGTCATCATCTACCTCTTCATGCGTGACCCAGCTGAGGTGGAGGTCCAGGTTGCGACCGCCCCACTCCTGCGCGCCGGACTCGTTGTTGCCGCCGTTGGCACCCTTCTCCTCGGCCTCCTCCCAGGCGGGCTGATCGAGGCGGTAGTGAAGGCGATCGCCAGCTAGTTGTAACAAACCGCGCTCGGCGCTCCGATCAACGAGAATTCATATAAACTTCCGCTATATGGAAGGCACCCTGTACGAGGCTTTTCGATGACCACCAAGAGCGCCGCGGCGCTCCCTGCCGCTATGCGCGAGCTCACCGGCGAGCGTGACGTTATTGAGGCGGCGCGCCGTGTTCACCGCGCCCTTGGGGACACCAACCGCCTGGATCTTGTCCGCCGGCTCGCCCAGGGGCCAGCGACCGTCTCCGAGCTGATTGAGTCGACGGGCCTCTCCCAGCCACTCGTCAGCTGGCACCTCCGCCGACTCCGTAGCGCAGGCCTTGTCACCAGCGAGCGCTCAGGCCGTGAGTCCATCTGCACACTGCGCACCGAGACGATCGCTGAAGGTCACGCGCTGATGCTCTCCGCACTCGGCGTGGCGAACCCCGCCGCCTGGGTTGCGCCGCAGGTTGCCCTTCCGAACGCACAACCACTCGTTGACGCCGTGCGCGCAGAGGAGGCGTAACCATGGCCAGCCGCGCAACTGAAGGGAGTCTCTTCACCGGCGATGAGCGCGCGCGCATCAAGCGCATCGGCGAACCGATCGCGCTGCTTCTTGGTCGACTCGGCTTCACACCAGACGCGCTCACCGTTGCGGGCTTCGGCATTGTCCTCGCCGCAGCGTTTGCCGCCGCAGCAGGCCAGTGGGTTCTCACCGCACTGATCTTGATCTTCGGCACGCTCTTTGACGGACTTGATGGAACACTCGCGCGCGCCACCGGGAAGACGAGCGACTTCGGTGCGTTCCTCGACTCAACAATGGATCGTGCAGGCGAGGCGGTGATCTACGCCGGCATCGCCGCGGGAGCCGCCATGAGCGGCAAGACCGAGGTGATTGGCCTTGCAACACTCGCGCTCGGTACTGGCTCACTGGTCAGTTACGTCCGCGCGCGTGGCGAGGGGCTTGGCGTCTGCGCAAACATCGGCATTGCACAGCGCGCCGAACGCGCCGCTGTGTTGATCGTTGGCCTGCTCGCTGGCGGACTCGCGGCCCCAACCTGGCTCACCGCCGCACTCCTCATCATCTCTGTCGCCTCTGCGATCACCGTGGCGCAGCGGATTCGATTCATCCGCGCCGGGCTCGCAGCAGCTGAGCAGACAGCAGCGCAAGGAAAGGTTTCGCCGCGCCAGTAGCGGCAGATTGATGCTCGCCGTTGGCGTTGCCAGCGGTAAGTGAAGGTGGGGTTGAACGTCAGCTCCGCAAAAGAACGGTAGTAACAAGGGGGTACGGAACATGATGGAGATGAACGGGCCAAGGGCCCAATGGAACGCACGACCGGCGCCAACAACGCCGATCAAGGCAACGAACCCGATCCGCGTCGCGATCGCGGGCGTGGGGAACTGCGCAAGCAGCCTCGTCCAGGGTCGCTACTTCTACGCGGACGCCAAGAACGATGCAAAGGTCCCAGGACTGATGCACGTGGACATTGGCGGATATCACGTGCGCGACCTCGACTATGTGGCCGCGTTTGACGTGAACATCACGAAGGTTGGCAAGGATCTCTCCGTTGCACTCGGCGCAGAGCCGAACAACACCTGGACCTTCCAGGAGATCCCAACCACCGGCGTGATTGTGCAGCGCGGACCAACGCTTGACGGCATTGGCAAGTATCTGCGCGACGTGGTGAAAGAGTCACCAGAGAAGCCGGTCGATGTTGCCGCAGTGCTCAAGGAGCGCAAGGTGGACGTCTTGGTTGCCTACCTTCCGGTCGGCAGCGAAGAGGGGATCCGCTATTACGCTGAGCAGGCGATCAAGGCGGGCTGCGCGTTCGTGAACGCAATCCCTGTCTTCATTGGTCGCGAGCCAGAGTGGCAGAAGAAGTTCGCCGCCGCCGGCCTTCCGGTCGTTGGTGACGACATCAAGAGCCAGGTTGGTGCGACGATCTCGCACCGTGTCTTGGCTCGACTCTTCGCCGACCGTGGCGTGCATCTCGACCGCACGTATCAGTTGAACTTCGGTGGCAACACCGACTTCCTGAACATGCTCGAGCGTGATCGCTTGGAGAGCAAGAAGATCTCAAAGACCAACGCGGTCACCTCAATCCTTGACGAGCCGCTCGGCGAGGATCAGGTCCACGTTGGCCCTTCGGACTTCGTGCCGTGGCTCCTTGACCGCAAGTGGGCGAACATCCGACTTGAAGGGACAACCTTCGGCGGCGTGCCGCTCACCGCGGAGTTGAAGCTTGAGGTTTGGGATTCGCCGAACAGCGCCGGTGTGATCACCGACGCGATTCGTTGCGCGAAGCTCGGACTCGACCGGAAGTTGGCGGGGACGCTCGTTGCTCCTTCGTCTTACTTCATGAAGAGCCCACCGATCCAGCTGCACGATGACATCGCGCATGCTGCCGTTGAGGCCTTCATTCGCGGTGAGGACAACCGTGTCCTCGACGGCACACAGGTCACTGCCGAGGGTTACCCCTCCTCGGAGGCCCTGAACCCGGTCCGCGCCTAACCGTTCCGGCTCGGCTGGTTAGCGCCAGCCCCGCCTTCACGACGAGGAGAGCCGTCGCACCCGAAAGGGGCGGCGGCTCTCCCTATACACTCCCCAGATGAGCCAGCAGCAGCCGGCGACCCCTTCGCCAATCCGTCGCGAGACGCCCGGATCGGCCCCCCGCTTCACGCCACGCCGCCTCTGGGAGCGGCTCATCTACCTCGCCTATCTCGCCTTAATGCGGATCGTTGGGCTCCTCCCGCCACGGCCAGTTGAGGCGCTCTTCTCCACCCTCGCTCCGCTCGCCTACCTCCTCTGGCCAGCGAAGCGCCGCATCGCCGACGGAAACGCCGCCGTGATCCTCGGCGTCGCCGACGCGGACGGTCGCCCCCTCCCTGGCTCAGCCGCAGCGGTCCGCGCCCGCTCCGTGGCGGTCTACCGCAGCTACGGCCGCTATACCGCCGAACTCCTCCGCCTCCCAAGCCGCCCCCTCGCCGCGATCGCGGCGGAGGTTGACCTAGAGGAGGCAAAGCTCCTGGATGAGTACAAGGAGCGAAAACAGGCGGCGATCTTTGTGGGATTCCACGCGGGGAATAATGAGCTCGGCGCCGCCGCACTCGCCGAGCGGCGCTACGACGTCAATGTGGTCGGCGACGATAGCGCCTTCCCAGAGATGTACGAACTGCTACGCAAGCTCCGCGCTTCGTGGGGGATCAAGATGATTGATTGGCGCGCCATCCGTGAAGTCTTCGGCGTGATGCGTCGCGGCGAGATCCTCGTCTTACTCAGCGACTGGGGCTGGAAGCCCGATGGTATTCCGTGCCAGCTCTTCGGTCGCTGGACAACGCTGCCGAGCGGCCCCGCGGTGATCGCAGCGCGCGGCAACGCGCCGATCGTGCCGTTCTTCGTTCGCCGAGAAACACCAGGTAAGTTCCGCATCCTCTTCGGCACACCTGTTGACGCCGGTAACGGCTCTCCGGCGGCGCAACTTGCCGCAACGCAAGCAACTGCGCGCGAGATGGAGCAGCTGATGCGCAGCGAACCGACGCAGTGGAACTGTTTTAAGCCGCTCTGGCCGAACGCCGCAGAGCAGCGTCGCCTATCAGAACTTGCGGCGCAGATGGCAACACAACACGAGCGAGGCGCGGCATGAACCTAAAAGAGCAGCTGATTGGTCGCGGGACGATTGCTGGGCTCACCGCCATCTCATATCTTCCAGAGCCGCTCCTTCTCGCCATTGCAAAAGGATGGGGCGTTGTTGGTCCACTACTGCAGCCGGCGCGCGCGCTGGACGCGCCAACCTTGCACGCGTGTATGAGTTTCGAGACAACACTGCGCCATCTAGCAGCGCACTCACGCGCGGGACGCGCGAGATGTTTGAGCATCACCTGCGCTTCTACATTGAGAGCGCGCGCGCGCCGCGCCATGCCCGAAAGATCATTGCAACACGCGTCAAACTAGAAGATGAACTCGCCGTTGCCGCAGCGTTCTCCCCAGCCGCTGGCGCATCAATCTTTCTTGCCGCACACTTCGGTGCAATTGAACTTCCTGGGAGCATCTTGGCCGATCGCTCTGGTCGCACGCCAATGGCACCAATGGAGGAGATTAGTAACGAAGTGCTGCAGGCGTGGATGCTGCGCGTGCGTGGCGCAGGTCTCGGACTCCGCATCATCTCTGCCAAAGGCGCTGCGCAGGTAATGAGCGACGAACTTGCCGCTGGCGGCATCGTTGGCATGGTCGGTGATCGCAACATCATTGGTGCTGGCGTTCCAGTGAAGCTCTTCGGGCACACAGCGAAACTGCCGATCGGCCCAGCACTCCTCACCGTTGAGTCTGGCGCAACGCTTTATGTTGCCGCGGTGATCCGCGAGCCGCGCGGCGCGTATACCGGCTACATCCGTCAGGTGGAGATCCCAACTGACGGTGATCGCATGGCGAGGACGCGTGGGACACTCACCGGGATTGCGGCAGCGTTTGAGGAGCTGATCGTCAAGGCGCCCGAGCAGTGGTGGACGCTCTTCTATCCAATCTGGGACGATATCCGCGCATGAGAGATTCGTTGAGCGGTGCGTCGCGCGCAGATCTGCACATCCATACGATGGCTTCAGACGGCACCGCCTCTGTTTCGCAAGTGCTCGCGCACGCCGAAGAGGTCGGCCTCGACATCATCGCCATTACGGATCACGATCGCATCGACGCGGCGCAGGCGGCACAGCAGATGGCGGTCGCGAACGGTCTTCATGTGCAAGTGATTGTTGGCGAAGAGATCTCTACGCTGCAGGGACACGTCCTTGGCCTCTTCCTCCATGAGCGCGTCCGGCCACTTCACTCACTCCGTCGCACCATCGCGGAGATCCATGAGCAGGGAGGGATTGCCATCCCCGCTCACCCCCTCTTCCCACACCCGCTCTGCGCCCAGGAGGGGGCGATTCGTGCAGCGGCGAACGATCGAGACCCCGCCTGCCGCCCAGACGGCCTGGAGACGTACAACCCCACAATCTTCGGCACCTCGCCACGTCGCCGCGTGGGACGCCTCGCCGCCGATCTCGGCCTCGCCACAGTTGGTAGCTCCGACGCCCATGTGTTGAGCGCCATCGGTCGCGTCTGGACCACCTTCCCGGGCTCAAGCCCAGAAGCACTGCGCGACGCGATCTTGGCGCGCACGGTGAGCGTTGGCGCGGGGAGTGACCACACGTTGACCGAGAGCCCAGGAATCTTTGGGCGCCAGATGCTGCGCAATCTCATCGGGCTCGGCCAGGATCTTGCCGGCGTAACGCGACCGATCTGGACCTTCGGCGGTGAGCGACGTGGTCGCGACCTCGGATATCCCGGTAGTCGTCGTCGCCCTGCGCGCTATACGCCAGACGAGGAGCAGTAACCCCTTGAAGATCGGCATCGTCACCCCGTACTCATACCCAATGCCTGGTGGGGTGAATGACCATGTCGGCTCGCTCTATCGCGTGCTTCGTGCGCGCGGCCACGACGTGCGTATCATCACCAGTAGCCACGGACTCCAGAAGGCGAGCGAGGGCGACATCATTCGCGTAGGGAAAGGCTTCAGCGTTCCATTTAATGGCTCAATGGGGACGATCACACTGAGCCCAACGTATCTACAGCAGATGCGCCAGATCCTTGAGCGAGAACGATTTGATGTGCTCCACTATCACGAACCGTTCGTGCCATTTTTAAGTCTCGTTACGCTTACCCTCTCGACGTCAGTAAATGTTGGAACCTTCCACGCGTTTGGTGGGTTATCTATTAGTTACGAATTCGGGAAGCGCGCACTCGGTCACTACGCAAACAAGTTGCACGGTCGCATTGCGGTGAGCCCCGCGGCGCGGCACTTCATCAGCCGCTACTTCCCTGGTGAATACAAGATTGTTCCGAACGGTGTTGAGCCGGCGCGATACCAGCGCGCCGTCCCTATTGCGCGCTACCGTGATGGCGTGCCAAACATCCTCTTCGTTGGACGCATGGAGCCACGGAAGGGCTTGGTTCATCTTCTCCGCGCGTTCCGCAAGCTGCAGCGCGATGGCGTACGGGCGCGGCTGCTCATTGTTGGCACAGGGCCTGGTGACCGTGAGGCGCGTCGCTACGTGCTGACGCGTCAACTTGAGGACGTTGAATTCCTTGGGCGTGTCCCTGAGGCGCAGAAGGCGCAGCTCTTCAAGACCGCAGACATCTTCGTCTCACCGGCGACTGGGAGAGAGTCGTTTGGGATCGTCTTGCTCGAAGCGATGTCCGCCGGCGCGCCGATCATCTGTTCAGATATCCACGGCTATCGTGGTGTGGTGCGTCGCGAGCGCGACGGGATTCTGGTGGAGCCAGGAAACGCGGACGCCCTTGCCACCTCTATTCGTCGCTTAATTGACGATCCGCAGCTGCGTGCACAACTCTCGCGCGCGGGCGAGGAGCGCGCGCAACTTTTCACCTGGGAGCGTGTGGGGCAGGCGGTTGAGGAGTACTACGGCTTTGTGATCCGCCGACTCGCAGAACAAGGCGAACTCCCTGCAGGATTTAGTGCGCCGATTCCTCCGCCACCCGGCCCGCGAGTTCGCACAGCAAGCGAGCGGTAAGCCCCCAGACGCGCAGTTCGCCCGGCACCACGAAGGCGCCATACCTGAGCTGCACGCCATTCTGTTCCCCGTCAACGTCATGTACGGGGAGGCGTGGATCAAAGATGCCGAGTTCGGCGCCTACAACGCCCGCGACCTCCGTTGGATCTGGGTGAAGTTGCGGCGTGCTCGGTGCAACCGCCACCACCACGTGGATCAGGAAGTTGCTCGCTGGGATGTAAGCGGGATCAAGTGAGCCAACAACGATGATGCCGTGCTGTGGGTCATCGGCGTCGAAGCCAAGCTCCTCGTAGAGTTCGCGAATCGCTGTTTGCTGCGGTGTCTCGCCAGGCTCCATCTTGCCGCCCGGAAGGGCGAGCTGGCCGCCGTGCGTTCCGCCTTGTGCGCGCTTAATCAAGAGCACCTGACAGTCGAACGGGTGCACCTCAACGCTCTCGCCGCCACCGTTCACGCCGCAGGCTCCAAGCGCCACTGGTGGAACTAAGAGTGCGGTGACTGCGGCAATGCGCGGCGTCCCCTCAACGGGCGGATTCAGATCAACTGGCTCAAGGCCAGGGAGTCGGCGTGGGGTGAGATTCGGTTGCAGCGGGAAGGGGAGTGGCGCGAGCGCTCCGGCTGCGTCACGCGCAAGCGCACGACGCAGCCGTTCAGCGATTCGTTGAGCCGCCTGCTCTTGCCTCTCCACGGCGAGCCCTTATTAGCTTGGGCGAACGGTGACCCCTGGCGCACTCGGCGCACGGAGTGATCGGCCGGCCATTCGTGGGTTGCGCGCTGGACCCGATCCGGCAGGGAGCGGCTTCGGCTTACGGCGGAGCGCATGCTCAAGCACCTGACCGATCGTCTCTACAGGAATGATCTTCAGCGCCTTTCGGATCTCCTCTGGGATCTCCGGCAAATCCTTCTCGTTCTTCTTCGGGATCAAGATCGTTCGCGCACCAGATGCGTGTGCCGCCAGCGCCTTGCTCTTCAAACCGCCAATCGGAAGCACGCGCCCACGCAGTGTGATCTCGCCAGTCATCGCCACATCCTTACGGACGGGAATGCCGGTGAGTGCTGAGACAATCGCGGTTGCCATCGTCACGCCAGCAGATGGGCCATCCTTTGGAATAGCTCCCGCGGGAACGTGAATGTGCAACCCAGACTTCTCGAAGCGCTCTGGTGCAATGCCAAGCTCTGTTCCGTGCGACTTGATCCAGGTGAGTGCAGCACGCGCCGACTCCTTCATCACGTCGCCAAGCTGGCCGGTGAGGATCAACTCCTCGCGACCCTCCATGACGCCAACCTCAACGGTGACAACGTCACCGCCGACTGGCGTCACCACAAGGCCCGTTGCTGATCCAACCTGGTCATCCTGATCCATCTCGCCGTACTCGTGCCGCTCTGGCCCGAGCCATGTGGCGAGCTTCTTCAGGTCAACGCTCCCCTTGCGGATCTTCTTCTCAGCAACACCACGGGCAACCTTGCGCATCAGCGTAGCAATCTCTCGCTCCGCGTTGCGCACCCCCGCCTCGCGCGTGTAGTGGCGAATCAGGTGCACCATCGTCTCGTCAGGGATGGTTACCTGGCTCTCCTTGAGGCCGTGATTCTCACGCTGCTTCGGAACGATGTAGCGCTTGGCGATCTCCAGCTTCTCGGCTTCGGTGTAGCCAGGGATCTGGATGATCTCCATACGATCACGGAGCGCGTCCGGAATCGTGTCCAACTGGTTTGCCGTTGCAACGAAGAGCACTTGCGAGAGATCAAACTCCACCTCCAAATAGTTGTCCTGGAAGGTTGCGTTCTGCTCTGGATCCAGCACTTCGAGAAGTGCCGCGGACGGGTCGCCGCGGAAGTCCGCGCCAACCTTGTCGATCTCGTCCAGCATGAAGACAGGGTTCTTCGTCCCCGCCGTCTTGATCCCCTGCGCAATGCGCCCAGGGAGTGCGCCGATATAGGTGCGTCGATGCCCGCGGATCTCCGCTTCGTCGTGGAGACCGCCGAGGCTCATGCGCACGAACTTGCGCCCCATCGCCTTTGCAATCGACTTACCGAGCGATGTCTTTCCAACGCCCGGAGGCCCTGCGAAGCAGAGGATCGGGCTCTTCACCTGTGGTGCGAGCTTGCGCACCGCGAGGTACTCAATGATGCGCTCCTTCACCTTCTCCAGGCCGTAGTGATCATCGCTGAGCACCTTCGCCGCTTCAGAGATCTCAATGCGATCCTCTGTTGCCACGTTCCACGGCATGGCAATGAGCCAATCAACATAGGTTCGAATCACGCCAACCTCAGGCGAAGCGGACGGAATCCGCGCCATACGGTCGAGCTCCTTGAGCGCGCGTGACTTCACCTCTTCTGGCATGTCCGCCGCCTCAACCTTTTCGCGCAACTCGTTCGCCTCCGTGGCATGTCCGCCGCCTCAACCTTTTCGCGCAACTCGTTCGCCTCCGCCTGCTGCGGATCGTCTTCGCCGAGCTCGCGCTGAATCGCCTTCAGCTGCTCGCGCAGGAAGTATTCGCGCTGCGACTTATCCATCTCCGTTCGCACATCGGATTGAATCTTCCCCTTGATCTCAAGGATCTCAATCTGGCGTGCAAGGAATGCGGAGACATAGTGCAGTCGTTCGGTGACATCAATGATCTCAAGTAGCTCCTGACGCTGCTCCGTCGTCATGTCCGGCGTGTAGGCCGTCATGTCTGCAAGGAGGCCAGGGTCGCTGATGTTCTTCGCCGCAACGGCAGCCTCTGGCGGTACTGGTGCGCCTGATGTGACGTAGGTTTCCACCTGCGCCTGGACGCTCTTCATCAGCGCCTCAATCTCTACGCCGTCAACCTCTGGCGCCTCAACGATCTCCACCTCAACCATGAGCGCGTCGCCGCTCGTATCGAGGTTGTGGACGATGATGCGCTTCTGCCCTTGCACCACAGCACGGAGCGTTCCGTCTGCAAGGTTCACCACCTGGGCGATCTTTGCGAGCGTCCCCATGGCGTGCAGCTGCGTCACGTCATCTACGTCTTCCTGTTCCGCCTCACGCTGTGTGACGAGCGCGAGCCAGCCTTCAGCCTTTGCGGCAGCACGGATTGCGGCAACGCTCTTGTCGCGGCCAACCTTCAGTGGCGCAACCATCTCAGGGAAAATGACAATCTCTCGCAGTGGAACGAGTGGGAACTTCCCGAGGCCGCTCGGCGCAATTGTGCCGTCGTCCTCTGAAGCGGCTACCGCCTCATCAATCTCGAGCTCCATCTCGTCGTCCAGTGCGCCTTCGATCTCGTCGTCACGTCGCTTCTCGATCATCGTCGTCCCCCTTCTCGCGCCGCTGCCACAGCGCGCTCGCTCTTCTTGTTTCCCTCTTCATATAGACGCTCAAGGATCCGTTCACCGAGCCGCTCCTCTAGCTGAAAGAGGAGCTTGATCCCGGCGAGGTTCACACCCAAGTCCTGGGTGAGGTGGCGAATCCAGAGGATGCGCCGCAGATCGTTCTC
>JAPLHQ010000011.1 GCA_026389555.1 Chloroflexota bacterium | reverse complement strand
GCCCCATCTCTGCCGCCCAACTCTCCAGCGCATCTGCGGTGAATGCGCTCCCGTGCGCATAGGCGATCTTCGACGCCTGCTCGGCCGCCGCCTGCGCCACCGCGCTGCGCCCATGACCGATGCCGACAACAATCGCGCCGCCCGCGGCGTCAAGGTAGCGTCGGCCCGTTTCATCCGTAATCCAGGCGCCGTCACCGCGCACCGCGCGCGGGAGTGATGCGCCGCCGCGACTGAAGATCTTCGCGTTAGCCACGGATGCCTCTAAACATATGCGCCTGTTGGATCCAGCTCTTCGCGAATCAGACGCAGCTCTTCTGCAGTCGGCGCGGGCGTTTCAGGAACGTTCGCTGGGATGCGGAGCTCCCAGCCGATCGAACTCTTCACTTCGTCAATCGTTGCGCCAGGGTGGATGCTGCGCAGCTCCATCTCACCATCGCTGTTGAATCCGTAGACGGCAAGGTCGGTCACCACAACGGATGGTCCGTTGCCACCCCAGCCCTGCTCCTTACGCAGCGTTGCGGAGGCGGCGGCACCGCCGAGGTGGCCGGGTGAGGTGCGGAAGTCGAGCTTCTGGACGAAGCTGCGCGTGCTCTGGCGCATGATCACCATGATCTCCTTCGCATTGATTGCAATCTCACAGGCGCCGCCAGATCCAGGGAGGCGCGTCTTCGGGGCGGTGTAGTCGCCAATGACCGTGGTGTTGAGATTGCCGTACTTATCAATCTGCGCGCCGCCGAGGAAGCCCACATCAATCCGACCACCCTGCAGATAAAGGCCGAAGAGGTCATGCATCGAGACGGTCGCCGTAGAGCCAGTCACGATGGTTGGGTCGCCAATGGAGAGCGGGAGGCGTGCAGGATTCGCACCGAATACGCCCGCCTCGTAGACGAGCTCCATCTGCGGCGCCACGGTGCGCTTCGCCAGGTTCACGGCGATGTTCGGCAGGCCAACGCCCACGAAACAGACGCGCTTCCCCTCCAGGGCGCGCGCCGCCGCCACCACCATCAGCTCGTTGCGGCTCGCCGGCTTCTGTTCGCTCATCGGTAATCCCCGTAGTCAACGGCGCCTGATGGCGCACTCGTTGGGGTGAGGTTCTTGAAGTAGGCGGCGCCAAACTTTGCAACGTAGGCGGCGCGATCGGGGAGGTCGTAGACCCACTCCTTCAGCCAGGCGTCGGTGGCGGCGGCGTCGCGACTGATCGCGTCCCACTCGCGGTAGAAGGCGTTGTCGCGATCGTATCCACCCTGCACATATGAAGGGTGTGCGCCGTACGGCTCATGCACCACGGCGTCCACGATGAGTCCCGGGATAATCGTGCGATTCGGATCGGCGCGCACCACGCTGGTTGGGACGATCTCCTCCACCACGGCGATAACGCGCTTCGCCGCAAAGGCCGCCTCCTTCTGGCAGCCAAGTAGCCCCCACATCTGCACGTTCCCCTCTTCATCGGCGCGCTGCGCGTGGATGATGGCAACGTCGGGATTTAGCGGCGGCACCGCCCAAATCTTCCCGTCGCCGTAGGGGCTCTCCACCTGACGAATCAGCGGATTGACGTTCGGAAGGTCGCTCTCGGAATAGGAGCGGAGCGGGTAGAACGGGAGTCGATGCGCGCCAGCAACGTAGCGACCGACCATGCCGTGATGGCTGTACTCCTCAACCTCAAGGAGCGTTTCGCCTGCGGCGAGCGCGGCTGGCTCAGTGCGGCGACGAATCGCGTGGAGCGATCCAACGCCGGGGTTGCCGAGCCAGCTGAAGATCAACTTCTTGGCGCACCCTGCGGCGACCATCTGGTCGTAGACAAGATCTGGCGTCATGCGCGCAAGGGTCAGGTTGCGGCGCTTCTGGCGGATGATCTCGTGCCCAGCGGCGAATGAGATGCAGTGGGTGAAGCCTTCAATCGCAACGGTGTCACCGTCGTGGACGTGCGCGGCGATCGCATCGCGCATGCTGTGAAGCTTGGATCCGGTCGCTCCGGACACGCCGAGTTCCGCGGTGCTACTAGCGCCGCGCGGCGACGGCCGCTGCAGCCTCTGCGAAGATGCGGACCGCCGTCTTGATCTCTTCTGCATTCACCACAAGTGGCGGGCTCATGCGCACGCCACGATCACCGCAGGTGAGCACCAGCAGGCCGCGCTTGAACGCCTCAACCTCAACATCGGCCGCTGTGTCTGCATCAGTAAAGTCCACGCCGATCATCAGGCCAATGCCGCGAATGTCGGTGACGATGCTGCTCCCCTTGAGCGCGGCGCGAAGTCCATCGACCGCCTCCTTGCCGCGGGCGAGTGCGTTCTCCATCAACTTCTCGTCGCGAATCACTTCGAGCGTTGCGATCGCGGCGGCGGCGGCAACCGGGTTACCACCGAACGTTGAGCCGTGGGAGCCAGGCTTCCAGCGCATCCAGTGCTCCTTAGCGATCACAGCGCCGATCGGCATCCCGGAGCCGAGCCCCTTCGCCGTTGCGATGATGTCTGGCTCAATGCCGAAGTTCTCAATCGCCCACATCTTGCCGGTGCGACCAACGCCCGACTGCACTTCGTCAACAACGATGGCGATGCAGTACTTGTCAGCGATCTGCTTCAAGCGCGGGAAGAAGTCCTTATCTGGAACCACATAACCGCCTTCACCTTGAACCGGCTCCACAACGAACGCGGCGATCTCATCGCCAGGGATCGTTCGCGCAATGATGCGCTCCTCAAGTTCGTCGAGACCCTCACTGCCGAACGGCACGTGAAGGAAGCCTGGGGCGAGCGGCCCAAAGTGGGCGTGATACTTCGCCTTGGAGTTGGTGAGCGTCAACGCGCCGAGCGTGCGCCCGTGGAAGCCGCCAACGAATCCAACGATCCACTGTCGACCAGACATGTAGCGCGCCAACTTAATCGAGGCTTCAACCGCCTCGGTGCCAGAGTTCTGCAGCAGCACCTTTGATGGGCCGCTCCACGGCGCCGTTGCGGCGAGTGCGCTGGCAAGCTCCTGGTAGCGCTCTTCGTAGAAGTCGGAGGCGCTGTAGTGGATGAGCCGCTGCGCCTGCTGCACGATCGCATCAACAACGCGCGGATGGCAGTGACCGGTGGAGTTCACCGCGATGCCAGCGCAGAAATCAAGGAAGACATTCCCGTCCTGGTCCTCAACGCCCATCCCGAATCCGCGCACTGGCGCGAACGGATAGGCGCGCGGGAGGCTCCCGGAGACGACCGCCTGGTCGGCGGCAACCTGGGCGAGCGCCTTCGGCCCTGGCACCTCGGTGACGAGGTGCGGAAGGGTCGCTGGCCACGTGCCTGGCTTCTCGATCACGGTCATTTCAGCCTCCTATGGATAGGTCGTATGCGGAGTGTATACGAGGGGGTACGCCCCGCGGGCTACCTGACGACCGTCTGGCTCTGCTCGCGCAGGTACTGCTGCACGTAATAGAGACCGCCACCCGACTTCCCCGTGGTGCCCGACTTCTTCCAGCCGCCGAATGGCTGGACCATTGGCCAGGCGCCCGTGGTGGAGCCGGCGCGACGATTCACGTAGATCACGCCGCCATGGATGGTGTCCAGGAAGGTGCGGATCTCCTTCTCGTCTTCGGTGAAGCAGCCCGCCGTGAGGGCGTAGTCGCTCTCATTGGCGAGTGCGATCCCCTCTTCGAACGAGTTGATCTTCGCCACCACAACGAAGGGAACGAAGAGCTCATCCTTGAAGAGTCGGTGCGTTGCGGGGAGTCCGGTGACCACCGTTGGCGCAACGTAGAAGCCCTTCGCAAGGTCGCCCTCTGTCATTCGATCGCCACCGATCTCCACCTTCCCGTCGCGCTTCGCCTCGCTGGAGGCGGCAAGGTACGTGTCAACGGAGCGCTGATTGATGATTGGCCCAAGGAAGACGCCGCGAACCGTTGGATCGCCAACCTTCAACGTCTTCGTCTTCTCTACGAGCAGCTTCACGAACTCATCGTGCACGGAGCCCTCAACGTAGGCGCGGCTGTTCGCCGAGCACTTCTGTCCGCCGAGTCCGAACGCTGAGCGCATCACTCCCTCCGCCGCCTTCTCAAGGTCGGCGTGCTTGGAGATGATCGTTGGATTCTTTCCGCCCATCTCAACGATGACCGGCTTCGGATAGCTCTTCGCAAATGAGTGGAAGACCTGCATACCAACTTCAGACGAACCGGTGAAGGTGATGCCGGCAACATCAGGATTCTCCTGAAGCTCAGCACCAACGCTGTCGCCAGGTCCCATCACCATGTTGAAGACGCCGTCAGGAATCCCCGCGTCCTTGATGGCACGTGCCAACAGCACCGCGGAGAGTGGCGCGTCAGATGAAGGCTTCAACACCACCGTGTTGCCAGCAACGAGTGCGCCGCCAACTGGGCCACCCATCAGCGCGAACGGGAAGTTGAAGGGACTGATCACCGCCCAGACGCCGTACGGCTTTAGGACAGTGAGCGTCTCCACCTTGGCATCGCCAAGATTCCCCATCGGGTGGTGGTAGCCCTTATTGCGTTCAACTTCGCCTGCGTAGATGCGGAAGAAGTCGGCCGTCTCCTCAACGTCGCCGAGTGCCTCCAAGCGATTCTTCCCCACCTCAATGGAGAGGAGCGCCGAATAAAGGAACTGTCGATCGCTGATCAGCTCTGCCGCGGCGCGGATCAGTTTGACGCGCTCCTCCCACGGTCGCGCCGACCATGCTGGGTAGGCGGCCTTTGCGGCGGCAATCGCGCTCTTCGCCGTGCTGCGATCGCCCTTAGTAAAGGTTCCAACAAGTGAGCCGTCGATTGGCGTGCGCTTCTCAAAGGTTGCGCCGTCGGTGATCCACTTCCCGTTGATGAAGTTGCCGTAGCTCGCGCCAAGCAGCGTTCGCGCCTCGGCGAGCCCCGCCTCATACCCCTTATGAATCTCCTCGTTGGAGTCGGAGAGGGTGGCGTACGTGATCTTCAACTTCTCGGCCATGGGACCATCCTTATCTACTTGTGGCGCGAGAGGCGCGCCGCTCCACGCGAGTCTACTCCCCCGCTACCCCTTCTGATCTGCGCGGCAGGTGGCGCAGAGCCCCTGCAGGGAGAGGTGATCGAGGTCGGCGCTGAATCCGGTCGCCCCCGTGATCGCCTTCAAGATCGGCGCGGCGGCGGCGGCGTCTAACTCCTGCTCGGCACCGCAGCCACGACAGTGAAGGTGCCCGTGCTCCGTTGTCTCTTCTAGGTGGTAGGTCTCGCGCCCGTCAGGGCCGTGGTGATGGCGCGCCAGGCCGAGCTCCTCAAGGAGGTCGAGGGTGCGGTAGACCGTTGACGGCGTGGCGCTCGGATCGTCTTGGCGCACGCGCTCCACAAGTTCGGCGCCAGTGGCATGCCCGTCTGATGCGGCGAGCACGTCCACGATGATCTGGCGCTGCTCCGTCCAGCGCTGCCCGCGCTCCTTCAGCGCGGCCTGCAGCCGCTCCGTCAGTCCCTTGTTCGTCTGCCCCTGTGCCATGGAGGGAGGATAGGCGATGCTTATTGCAACGTGTTGCGATAGACTCAGAACCTGATGCGACCCCTCCTTCATATCCCCGACGGCTTCCTCGCCCCCCAGATGGCGCTCGCCCTCTGGGTCGCCACCGCGGTGGTGATCGGCATCGCGCTGCGCAGGATCGGTCAGCGCGGACCGGCCGCTGCGTCGCAGACGATCCTGATGGGCCTCTCGGGCGCATTCATCTTCGCCGCGCAGATGTTCAACTTCCCCGTTGCCGCTGGAACGAGCGGTCACCTGCTTGGTGGTGTCCTCGCCGGCTTCCTGCTCGGCCCATGGGCAGGGAGTGTGGTGATGGCAACAGTGATTGGGATCCAGGCGCTCCTCTTTCAAGACGGCGGGCTGCTCGCCCTCGGCGCCAACATCTTCAACATGGGCGTGATCGGCACACTCGGCGGCACACTCGTTGCGCGCGGGATCGCCGCAACCTTCGGTAACGCGCGCCGGTCCACGCTGTTTGGCGTTGGCGTTGCCGCATGGCTCTCTGTGATGGCGGCGGCAGGATTCACCACACTGCAGCTCGGCCTCTCAGGCACTACTGATGTCAGCATCGGACTCCCCGCCATGCTGGGCACGCATGTGCTCATCGGACTTGGCGAAGCGCTAATCAGTGTGGCGGCGATCAGTTTCATCGCCGTCAGCGCACCAGAGATCTTTGCAAAGAGCGCACCTACTGCGCCAACCTCGCCGCGTCGACGCGTTGCCGCTGGGCTGATCATCACCGCTGCAACAGTGAGCCTTGCGAGCCTCTTCGCTTCAACGAGCCCCGACGGCTTAGAGAAGGTTGCAACGGATCTTGGTTTCATCACCACGAGTCAGGCGGCGCCGTTTGAACTCTTCGCTGACTACAGCATTCCTGGATTCGACGGTGTAGCAGGGACAGCACTGGCGGGTGTCATCGGTGTCCTTGTTGTGCTCTTGGTGATCGTGCTCCTCAACCGGCTCGCCAGTGCGCGGAAGGGCTCGTGATGTTGCAACGCTCAAGCCAGCGTGATGCGCGCGGTGCAATTGTTGCGGCGCTCCTTACGATCCTCGGCATCGCACTCCTCCCCGCGGGGAGCTATGTCACCTATGCGCTGGTCTGGCTCGCTGTTGCCACCGCTGGCGCTGCGAGCGGGTATGCGCCGCTCACCCTTGCGCGACGTGGCCTGATCGCTCTCCCTTTCACTCTCGCCGCGCTCCCGCTCATCTTCATTAGGGGCGACGAGCTGATCTGGAGCGGCGCGCTCGGATCGGCGCAGCTCTCCATCAGCGGCGCGGGGCTGCGCATCTTCCTCACCGCCGCGGTGAAGTCGTGGATCTCCGTGCAGGTCGGAACGATCCTGGTACGTCGATATCCGATTGAGAGCATTGTTGGCTCACTCCGTGCACTGAAGCTCCCTGACGCGATCGCCACTGGCGCCGGGCTCACGGTGCGCTATGTGGAACTGCTCCGTGGCGAGGCGTCGCGCATGCTGCGCGCACGCTCGGCGCGTTCGGCGAGTCCCGTTGGCGAAACGCGCGAACGAATCGGCGGCACCATTCCGTGGCGCGCCAAGGTGACAGGAAACCTGGCCGGCGCCCTCTTCTTGCGTGCCTATGCCCGCGCTGGACGCGTTGAAGAGGCGGCAACGGCGCGTGGCGCGAGCGGCTCACTCTCGCTCGGCTCGCTGATCCAGCCCGACGCGCGCCTCTTCATGAAGGTTGCTCTCGCGATCGGAGCCTTTGTCGCCATCACTGCAGCAGGCGCGCTGCTCCCAAGGGTGTAACGATGAGCAGCGAGCGCGACCCTCTCCAGCACAGCCACCCACATACACACGGTGATCTCCCCGCTGCGCACGCGCATCCACACCGCCACGACGGTGAGCCGACGGGTGACGATCACTGGATCCACATTGAGCACCTTCACTTCCGCTATCCAGACGGAACTGAAGCGATTCGTGGGATGGACCTACACATTGCGCGCGGCGAGAAGGTGGCGCTCCTCGGACCGAACGGCGCGGGGAAGAGCACGCTGATGCTGCACCTCAACGGCATCCATCGACCAACGCACGGCAGCGTGCGCGTGGCGGGGATGGAGGTGAGCGAGAAGACGATCGGTCGCATTCGCGCCGAAGTGGGACTCGTCTTTCAGGATCCAGATGACCAACTCTTCAGTCCAACCGTGTGGGAGGACGTCGCATTCGGGCCAATTCATATGGGCCTCGATGCCGCCGCAGTGCACGATCGTGTGGAGGCGGCACTCGCCGCAGTCGGCGCACTGGAACTTGCCAGCCGCCCACCGATGCGCCTCTCCATTGGGCAGCGCAAGCGCGTCGCCCTCGCCACCGTCCTCTCTATGGAGCCGAGCGTCTTGGTTTTTGACGAGCCCTCAGCGGGTCTTGATCCGCGCGGCCGCCGAGAGCTCATTGAACTACTCAACACGCTCAGTCAGACGCTGATCGTCAGCACGCACGACCTTGAGCTGGCGCGCGCCACCTTCCCGCGCAGCATTGTTGTTGACGGCGGCCGCATCGTTGCGGACGCGCCGACGAGCGAACTGCTGAGCGACCACGCCCTCCTGCTGAAGCACGGCCTCGCCTGATCTATCGTTCGCTCATGCAACGGGCTATATCGCTCCTCATCGGCGTAGCACTCCTCTTCTCCGCTACGCCGAGCACAGAGGCAACGGAGCGGCAGGGTGCCCGTAGCGGCGTCGCATTTACCTTTGACGATGGGATGAGCGCGCGTGGCATTCGTGAGGTTCTCGCCGCAGCTGTGGCAGAACGGACTCCAGTTACCTTCTTTCCCACCGCCCTCTCGCTCAAGAGGTTCCCACAGATCTGGCGCGAAATCTCGGCGGCAGGCTTTGCGATCGGCAACCACACAGATGGTCACCGTTCACTCACCCTCCTTCTTGCAACGAGCGGCGAAGTCGCCGTGCGTGCCGCAATCACCGGCTGGAGAGAGGCTGCGCGAACGATCGGCATCAAGGTCATCCCCTACCTCCGACCGCCGTACGGTGAGCGGAACACCGCCACAGACCGAGTCGCCGTCTCAGTTGGCATTACGCATGTGCTGAACTGGGGGGCAACGTTTGCGGATACAGCCCCGCGCTGCAGTGGAACGATCGCAAAACGGATCGCGCATGCGACAAGCGGTGGTGAAGGCGTCATCGTGCTCGCACACACTGGCGCAAAAGGACGCGCATACGAACCGATGACGGCGCGCATCTTCGCCCAGGTTATTGCCTCATATCGCGCCCGCGATATCACGCCTGTATCGCTGGACACCATGTTCGGCGCGCCGAAGCGCGTGATTGACTGGACGCTTGCGGCACTGGCAACATCCGCCCCCGCACAGCTCGGCCAGCCGCGTGTGCCTACGGCAGCACCAGCGCCGTATCGTGAGGCGGAACTCAAACTGAGCCCCGGCGCCGCTGCTGGCGTCTGCGGCTAACGGTTCTTTTGGCGCGCGCCGTTCGCGGATCGCGAAGCGCGAAGTTCAGCGATGCGATCGCGAAGCCTCTCCTCGGCGCCGCTCCCTGAAGGGTCATAGAAGCGCTTGGTGCTGATCTCGTTCGGTAGGTACTCCTGAGAAATGTCGAACGGTTCGCCAGCTGCGTGTGGCGACTGATACGTCTTCGCAGCGGCACGAAGGTGTCCAGGGACGGGAAGTTGTCCCGCCTGCGCGATCTGTTCGCGTGCGGCGGCGAGTGCCTCACCGGCGCGCGGTGACTTCGGCGCCGAGGCGAGATACGTCACCGCCTGTGCCAGCGCGTAGTCGCACTCCGGTGACCCGGCGAGTTCTACCACCTGTGCCGCTGCAACGGCGAGCGACAGTGCGTCTGGGTCGGCATTCCCAACATCTTCAGATGCAGAGACGAGCAGTCGTCGCGCGATGATGCGCGGATCCTCGCCGCCTTCAAGTGCGGTGGCGAGCCACCAGATTGCGGCGTCGGGATCGTTACCGCGAATGCTCTTGATCAGCGCAGATGTCACACCAGACTGGTCGTACGGAAGGCTGCGATCTTGGGCGGCGAGCAGCACCTCGTTCGGCGTCACAGGCTTCCCCGCTGGTGTCATCAGCACGGCGAGCTCAAGGAGCGTCAACATGCGGCGGGCGTCGCCGCCGGCGTAGCCAATCAACTGACGACGTGCGTCGTCATCAACAGCAGCCTTCCCGCCGTATCCGCGCGCGTCGTCCAGCGCGCGCTGAAGCAGGGTGGCGAGATCGTCTGGCGAGAGCGCCGTGAGGCGGAAGGTGCGCATGCGCGAGAGGAGCGCGGGTGAGATGGCGCGTGGTGGCGGCTCTGTGGTCGCGCCGACCAAGATGATCGTCCCCGCCTCAACGTGCGGAAGGAGCGCATCTTGCTGCGTGCGGCTAAATCGATGCAGCTCATCAATAAACAAGAGTGTCTGCTCGCCGTGCGCACGACGCTCCGCCGCGGCGGCGACCGCCTTGCGCACTTCGGCCACGCCGTCGCTCGTTGCGGAGAGACTGGTGGGGACGGCGCGGACGGCGGCGGCGATCACCGCCGCAAGCGTTGACTTGCCAGATCCAGGTGGCCCCCAGAGGAGGAGTGATGGCGTCTCTCCGCGCTCAAGCAGTCGACGCAACGGTGCACCGGGACCAACGAGCGCCTCCTGTCCCACCACCTCATCAAGCGTTGTCGGACGCATCCGCGCGGCGAGAGGGGCGGCGGGGGCGAGGGCGCCGAGAAGCGTTGAATCGTTGCTCATTCCCCGATCATCGCACCTCATCCCCCTTAGTCGGGTACGCTGTTCGCAGATGCCCACATTTGCCGATTTGAACCTTGCCCCCGAACTCTTGCGCGCGGTTGCTGCTGAGGGATATACCGAGCCCACCCCAATTCAACTACAGGCAATCCCGCACGTCCTTCAGGGGCGCGACCTCCTCGGCGCAGCGCAGACCGGTACCGGAAAGACCGCCGCCTTCGTTCTCCCGATCATGCACCTGCTGAAGCCGTTCGCCACACCATCGCCGAGCCCTGCGCGTCACCCTGTGCGCGCGCTCGTCTTGACGCCAACGCGCGAGCTCGCCGTGCAAATCTCTGAGAGCTGCACCACCTACGGCAAATACCTGCCACTCCGCAGCGGCGTGGTCTACGGCGGCGTGCCAATGCCACCGCAGCAGAAGATGCTTCTCGCCGGCGTAGAGATCCTGATTGCCACGCCGGGTCGACTCCTTGACCACGCAGGCTCTAAGACCGTGAACCTCTCGCAGGTCTCCATCTTGGTCTTGGACGAAGCGGATCGCATGTTGGACATGGGCTTCATGCCTGATCTAAAGCGCATCCTTGCGCTCATCCCAAAGCAGCGCCAGGGCCTCCTCTTCTCCGCCACCTTCTCCGAGCCGATCCGCGCACTGGCGCACGACTTCCTCCACGACCCAGTAACCGTGGAAGTTGCCCGACGCAATCAAACGAATGACAACGTGCGCCAGGTGATCATGCCGGTAGATGATCGCCGCCGCCGCGCGCTACTGAGCGACCTTCTGAAGACGCGCAACTGGGACCAGACGCTCGTCTTCGTAAATAGAAAAGTTGAGGCGAATCGCTTGGGCGACTTCCTGCACCGCGACGGCCATAACGTGGTGGAGATCCATGGCGACAAGGATCAGAAGCAGCGCAACAGGGCGCTCGCCGCATTCAAGGCGGGCGAGGCGCGCGTCATGGTCGCAACCGATGTTGCCGCACGAGGCCTGGACATTGAGGCGCTCCCCGCCGTGATCAATTACGAGCTCCCCTTCGATCCAGAAGACTACGTGCACCGCATCGGTCGAACCGGTCGCGCTGGCGCACTCGGTGAAGCGATCAGCTTCGTTGCGCCGAACGAGATGGAGAAGCTGACACTCGTCCGCAAGCTGACCAAGGCGGCACTCGCGATCGAGATCCCGGTTGGCTACGAACCGATCCTGCTCGACTTCCCGCGCGACCTGATCGCCAAGGCGCAGATGGTGCGCCTACAGCGAGGCCGCCGCTAGAAAAACAGCCGCATACGTGAGTTACTGGTACCTAGGGGTTATCGGTGCGAGAACCAGCTACTAGGCACCACTGACGGCTCATCGCCACCTACCGAGTAATAGAGCTCCGCAACAGCACCGCCCCCATTCTCATAGAGCCATGCCTCAAGGGTATATCCGCGGTTTGCAACGAGAGAGATCCCTTCTTCTGCGTTCCATTCTTCATCTTCTTGGTCCTCCCAATCATCGATGACGACACTCCGTCCGATCTGGAGCCGGAAACCGTCGTCTGTCGACGTGTAGAAGGTATACGTCTCGGTGGTTGGCACCCTGATGAAACCTTGGTAGCGCACCAAGAAGTCGTCATCGTTGCAACGTCGCCCGACGCTTCCTTCGTCCCAGTCGTGAAAAATTTGACTAAACGTTGTAGTCAAGCAGGGTCTTCTGAGGGAACGGCTCCGAGTCCACGGTGAACTCTCCTCCCAGTCGTATGTAGATGGGAAGTTGTATACCGTGACGAGTAGTCCCCTTCTGCCACGGGCCTCAGCGTTTTGTGGAGTGATGAAACCAACCACCAGTATTAGGAGAGCTGCAAAGACACCGGCTACGCGCAAACGCATTTCACACCTCAAACTACTTAGCGGCGACTTCATGTGCGACGCCGTCAATGCTCCGATTGTTACTGAGGTGGAGCAACCCTGTCAATACCTCCCCGAAGATCTACTAGGCTCGGCTCCATCCGCCGCAGCAACTCCATGATGCGCAGTTCCAGATCGTCGCGCACCTCGCGATACACCTCAAGCTGCTGCTCTTCGCTCCCTGTCGCCTTTGATGGATCTGGGAGTGACCAGTGCTCGCGGGCGCCGGCGTTAGGGAAGGTTGGGCAGGCATCATTCGCGGCATCGCAAACGGTGATGACGTAATCAAACTGCTCATCAATGAAGCGTTCCATCGTCTTGCTCGTCTGGGCCGACGCATCGATTCCGATCTCCTCAAGCGCCTTCAGCGCGAGCGGCCGCACCAGTGTCTTCTCCGTGCCAGCGCTCTCCACCTCCACGCGCCCGCGGGAGCGTGAACGGAGCAGCGCCTCAGCCATCTGCGAGCGGGCCGAGTTATGCGTGCAGAGGAAGAGGACGCGCGGTGCTGTCATGGGCCAGAGGATAGCGCCGAAAGGTTAACGGCAGATCGGCGATACTTGGCAGATGAGAACAGCACTGCGGCGGCTCCTCCAGGGGCTCCTCGTCCTCGCCCTGATTCCGTTCCTGCTGGATGTACCGGCGGGGGCGGACGCCAGCGCCGAATCACTCCTTGCCACTGGCGCAGCGCCAAACGCCACAGTCGTCAGCGTTGAGGGGCGCCGCACCGTAGTTGCAACCGCGGGCCGCAGCAGCGATCCAGCGCTCGTCCTAATCCACGGTTTCGGTGGGAGCACCTTCGGCTGGCGACACGTCATGGAACCGCTCGCCGCCAGCGGCTGGTACGTAGTTGCGCTCGACCTCCCAGGATTCGGACTTGCTGAGAAGGGCTGGGGTGGTGCGTATGATCACGCGTCTCACGCGAGATTTGTTCTTGCCGCGATGGACCAGATGCAGATTAACCAGGCGGTGCTCGCAGGGCACAGCATGGGCGGGAACGTGGTCTCTTGGGTCGCCGCATTAGCACCAGAACGGATTCGTGCGCTTGCACTCATTGATGCGGCGATCGTTTCGCCAACCGTAACGCCGAGCAGTGCTGCGAGTACCGCGCTCAGCCTACCGCCGCTACGACGCGCAACGCGCATCCTGATTCGCAGCGCTTTTACAGAGGCAACATTCGGCGAACTGCTCAGCTCTGCGTTCGCCGTGAAGTCCGCCGCAACGCCAGAGATGATCCGAGGATATGCAGCCGCGTCACGACTCCCAGAGTGGGATGCCGCACTGCTCGGCGTATTGAGAGACGGGAGCAAGAACGCGCTCACTCAACCAATCGCGGAGATCGTGTCGCGCGCTGGCGCACCGATCCCCACGCTGATTCTCTGGGGGGCTGACGACAGTTGGGTGCCACTCTCCGCGGGTGAGTCGCTGCGCGACGCGCTCCCCGCTGCCACGTACGTGGTGCTGCCGGGGCTCGGCCATGTGCCATTTGAAGAGGACCCTGAAGTCTTCACTCGCGCGATGCAGGAGTGGCTCGCCGCACTGAAATAGCGTGCAGAGATAGATTAGAGGAGTTGGCTGGCGCGCTAGGATTCGAACCTAGGATCCCCTGCTCCAGAGGCAGGTGCCTTACCGCTTGGCCACGCGCCAACGGCTGTGATCGTAGCGCAGCAGGCGCCACACGTCAGCCATACGAGCGCGAACACGGCAAGATAGGCGCTATGAGCAAGGTGAAGCGGACCCCGAAGGATCAGGAGATCCTGACCCCAGCCGAACGGCGCACCCTCGCCGCCCTTGCCGAAGGCTTCGTTCCCGGCGGTGGTTCGGCGCGGGCGCAGGCGGCCGAACGCGCCTTCGCAACGGTCGTTGATCCGGAACTCGTCAGCCAACTACGACTGGTGCTGCGACTCATTGAGACGCGCGCTGGGAGCCTCCTTATTGGCGGCCGCGCGGTGAAGTACAGCAGCCTGCGCGGCGATGAGCGAGACGCCTACTTGCAGCACTGGGTGCAACATCGTATCCCGCTGATGCGCAGCGCCGCCTCCGCACTACGAAAGCTGCTCTGTTTCTTGGCGTATGCGGATGCGGATGAGCCGGGCGATCCAAAACTCCGTGCGCGACTGAAGTCAATCGGCTACAACCCGAAGCCGAACGCCGCCACGCGCGACTACTCCAAGCTCGTCGCGTTTAACCCGCAGCAGGCGCAGCGCATTGCGGTGGATGTGCTCGTGATCGGCTCCGGCGCTGGTGGCGGCTCAGTGGCGCGCGACCTCGCTCGCGCCGGTAAGCGCGTCATGGTGATTGAGTCGGGCGCGCTCTATGACGAGCGGAGCTTCCCAACCAGGGAGCGCGACGCCTATGAACGCCTCTACCTTGACTCAGGGTTCACCGCCACAGATGACGCGCACATCGCCATCCTCGCCGGCGGCACCGTTGGTGGCGGCACCACCGTGAACTGGATGACCTCTATCCCTATCCCTGATCGCGTGCGCGCGGAGTGGGAGGAGCAACACGGTGTGACGGGGATCGCATCGCCCCGTTTTAAGCAAGACCTCAACGAGGTGCTGCGCGAGGTCGGTGCGCAACCATCAGAGAAGATGCCGCCAAAGGATGCGGCGCTCATCCGCGGCGCTGAAGGGCGCGACTGGAGTGGCGAAAAGATTCAGATGAACCGTGCTGAGTGCGGCGACTGTGGCACTTGTCCATTCGGATGCAAGCGCGGCTCAAAGCAGTCCACACTTCGCCTCCACCTCCCCCAGGCACTGGAAGCTGGCGCGCATCTCATCCCAGACTGCAAGGCTGAGCGGCTGATCATTAGTAACGGTGCCGTCCGCGGCGCAGTCACAACGTACGGAACACGCGCAGGGACACCACGCACGCTGGAGATCATCGCCCCGCAGGTGGTGGTCAGTGGGGGCGCGCTCCGTACGCCACTCCTCCTGCGTCGCAGTGGACTCACGCATCCCGCCATTGGCCAGAACCTACGACTCCATCCGGTGACGCTCGCCGCGGGCATCTTCCCCGAGAAGATTGAGATGTGGCGCGGCACCATGCAAGCCGCCAAGAGCGAGGAGTTCATTGAGCCGATGGAAGACCGCAACGGCTACATCATCGAGAGCGCGCCGGGGCATCCAGGCCTACTTGCACTCGGCATTCCCTGGACGAGTCGCGACGAACACCAACGCCTGATGAGACTCGCGCCGAACATCGCCCCCTTCCTAGCGATCGCGAAAGACGACGGTGGCGGTCGCATCAGCGAGACACGCAACGGGTTCGCCAAGATTGAATATCGCACCACGCCGCGCGACGAGCGCACGCTGCGCGCCGCACTCGGCTCACTCGTTCGGATGGCGGAGGCAGCCGGGGCGAGCGAAGTGATTGCTGCGGGCTCACCGCCAGTTGCCTGGCGCCGCCGTGATGGCGTTGAGGCGTTCCAGGTACTGCAACGCCGACTGACGCGCTTCGACTTCTCACCGAACCGCGGCACCGTCTTCTCCGCGCACCAGATGGGCACCGCGCGCATGGGTAGCGATCCCGTAGATCACGCCTGTGACCCATTTGGTCGCGTCCGATCCAGCAGCCGCCCGCGCGCCACCGATCCGAATGGCGGGCTGATCAAGGGCCTCTACGTTGCGGACGGCTCACTCTTCCCCACCGCCCTCGGCGTCAACCCGATGATCACTATCCTCGCGCTGGCTAAGCGCGTGGCGCGCACCGTCCTTTCGGACGCGTAAGGGGATCAGACCCCAAGGGAGTTGGAGCGGGAGACGAGGCTCGAACTCGCGACATCTTGCTTGGAAGGCAAGTGCTCTACCAACTGAGCTACTCCCGCGCGCGATCCTCAGATGCTAGCAGGGGCTGGGCGCCGCGCAGGGTGCGCAGGCGATTGATGCGATCGGTGAGCGGGGGGTGGGTGGCCATGAAGCCTGCGGCGCGGGTCTCGAAGTGCTTCACCGGGTTCACAATATAGAAGTGCGCCGTGGCCTTGGTTGCCACCTCAAGGACCTCCTTATCGCCCGCCAGTTTGGCGAGTGCGCGCTCAAGTCCCTGCGGGTTACGCGTCAGCTCCACGCCCGAAGCATCAGCAAGGTATTCGCGCTGGCGCGAGACGGCGAGCTGCACCATGCGCGCCGCGATCGGCGCAAGGATCGCAAGGATGATCGTAAGGAAGAGGACGATGATCTGGAGACCGCCGCCCCCCTTCTCGTTCTCACGGCGACGACCGGCACCTCCAAACATCGCGAAGCGGAGGAGCATGTCGCTCAGAAGTGCGAGCGAGCCAACGAGTGCCGCAACGAGCAGGCTGTAGCGAATGTCGAAGTTGCGTACGTGCGAGAGCTCGTGCGCAATCACGCCGCTCATCTCCTCACGGTCAAGCTTCGCCATCAGGCCCTTGGTGACGGCGATGCTCGCATGCTGCGGGTCGCGCCCTGTGGC
>JAPLHQ010000033.1 GCA_026389555.1 Chloroflexota bacterium | reverse complement strand
TCCGCTCGGTCCAATGCAGGGGAACCTGCGCCTCGTCACCTTCATGACTGACTTCGGGCTGCGCGATCCATCCGCCGGCGTCCTCTCCGGTGTTGTCTTGGCGATGACACCCGACGCGCGAACGCTCGACCTCACCCACGCAATCCCTCCGTATGACGTTGAGGCTGGCGCCGAGGCGCTTGTTGAGTCGCTCGTCCATCTTCCTGTTGGAGCACATGTGGCGGTGGTGGATCCTGGCGTTGGAACGCAGCGCCGACCGATCGCCATTCGTTGTGTTCGCGGTGACGTCTTGATTGGTCCAGACAACGGGCTTCTCCTCCCCGCCGCAAAAGCACTCGGTGGCGTTGCCGCCGTAGTGGTCCTTGATGACGAGCGCTGGTGGGGACCGAGCCGCAGTCACACCTTCCACGGCCGTGACCTCTTCGCCCCCGTCGCCGCACACGTTGCTGCTGGCGTCCCGTTCGGCGATCTCGGCAGCCCACTCGACGCGTCGCTCCTCGTCCCCGCCGCTGCGCTCCCGATTGAGGCGAAGGCTGGCGAGCTACACACCGTGGTTCGGATCGTGGATGGCTTCGGTACGCTGGTCCTGGCCGGGGACCGCAGCGACATCACCACTGCACTCGGTGCACTTGAGCCAGGCCAGCCGCTCCGCATCACCGTTGGCGACCAGAAGATCGAAACCGTCTGGGCGAACCGCTTCGGCGATGTGGCGGAGGACGACCCCCTCTGCTACATCGATTCCGCTGGACGGCTGGCGCTCGCCGTGAACCGCGGCAGCGCCGCGCAGCGCTATGAGGCGACCCAGCGTACCCCTGTCGTGATCACGCGCGCCTAGCGCGCAACTTTTCCATTCGCGCGTCGCGCCCTGCTATCCTCCGAGCGCGGGGAACTTCTCGGCTGGTGCGCCGCGCATCAACCCTTGCCCCGCCGTCTAACGCGACGATTTGTCGCGCTGACGTCATGAGCGGCTGCAACAGGAGGTAGGAACAATGAGCAGGGGAAACGCTCGCACCGCAATCGGACAACCTGCACGTATGGCAGTTGTCTTGATGGCAGTTGCTATGTTCGTTGCCGCTTGTGGCGGCAGCACCGCATCTGTTTCTCCATCAGCATCTGCAGACACGTCGTGCGCCCCTGAGAGCCTTGCGCTCAAGACGGCTGGCGTGCTGACACTCTCAACAGACAATCCGGCCTACAGCCCATGGTTCCAGGGTGGCAATGAGGGTGCTGAGGTATGGATCGGCGACTACAACAATGACCCTGTCAACGGCGAAGGCTACGAAGGTGCCGTCGCATACGCGATCGCCGAGAAGCTCGGCTTCACCGCCGATAAGGTCACTTGGATCGTCACCGCGTTCGATCAGTCGTTCGCGCCAGGCGACAAGACGTTCGACCTCTTCATGAATCAGGTCTCGATTAAGGCGGATCGCGCCGAAGCAGTTGACTTCAGCAACGGCTACTACGACGTAGCGCAGGGTGTTGTCACCGTTGAAGGGAGCAAGATCGCTGGCGCAACGAGCATCGCTGACCTCAAGGGTGCGAAGCTCGGAACGCAGATCGGCACCACCAGCTACGACGCAATCATTAACGTGATCGCACCTGATCAGGAGCCAGCTGTCTTCAACACGATGGACGAAGCGGTTGCTGCACTCCAGGCAGGCCAGATTGACGGCGTAGTTGCCGACGTTCCAACCACCTTCTACATGCGCGACGCGCAGCTAGATGGCGGCGTGATCATCGGCCAGCTGAAGGGAACCGGCGACGGCGCTGAGCAGTTCGGTGTCGTCCTCCAGAAGGGCTCACCACTGACCGCCTGCGTGAACATCGCAATCGACGCGCTGAAGGCTGACGGCACACTCGACGCACTCTTGCTCGAGTGGATCGGCGGCTCGGGCAGCGCGCCTGAGATTCAGTAAGTAGTGGCGTGACGGTGGCGACGGGGTCTGCCCGAAAGGGTCTCCTCGTCGCCACCCTCAGCACCCTCGTCGTCGCGGCGCTCGTCGCGTACACGATCGGCTCATCCCCCGCCTGGCCCGAGGTCCAGAAGGCCTTCTTTGACGGCCGCTACTTCTCTACTTCGCTCCCGAAGGTTGCGGGGGCATTCTTCATCAATGTCCAGCTCTTCGTCCTCGCCGAGCTGTTGATCCTGCCGATCGGCCTCCTCATTGCACTCGCGCGCTCGATCACGGCGCCAGCCCTCGCGCCGATGCGCATCTTCGCCACGATCTACGTGGACTTCTTCCGCGGCGTGCCGAGCATCCTGATCATCTACGTGCTCGGCTTCGGCGTCCCAGCGCTGCAGATCGACGGCATCCCAAAGGAGCCCTTCTTCTGGGCACTCGTCACGCTCGTGCTGATCTATTCGGCATATGTGAGCGAGGTCTATCGCGCCGGTATCGAATCGATCCATCCGTCGCAAGAGCGTGCCGCACGTGCGCTCGGCCTGACGCGCGTTCAGGCACTTCGTTACGTGG
>JAPLHQ010000120.1 GCA_026389555.1 Chloroflexota bacterium | reverse complement strand
GGGCAACCGATGCGGTAGAACGCGAGTTCGGCTTCACCCCGCGCGACATGGGGGGTCGTCTCGGCTATCTGCGTCGCAAGCTCTCCGCGCAGTAGCGCGAAGGGGGAGGGTCTAGTGCGTATTCAGGTCAGTGCCGGCGGCCTCGGTGGCGCCACGGCGAAGAGCGGACTTCTCGCCATCCCACTCATCAACGGGAAGGGAAGCTCGGAGAAGGGAACATCAGCGCACCTGACTGAGGTGGATCGCCGCAGCGGTGGTCAGCTCACCGCACTGCGCGCCGTTGGCGACGCCCCATCAAAGCGCTTCTCCTTCTCAACGGCTCCAGCCGGCAACCTCCCCGCTGAGCAGCTCCTCTTCGCTGGACTCGGCAGCGCCGAGACGCTCGACCGCCAGGCGATCCTGCGTTGGGCCGCGGCGGTGACGCGCAAGCTTGCTGGGCGCAACGTGCGACGCCTCGCCATTGACGCAACACCAATCATTGCGGCGCTGAAGGGTGATGCGCCGGCGCTCTACGCCAACGGCGGTGCGTCGTTCGGCGCAGGGATTGACGCGCGCAGCAAGGAGCGGCTCGACGCTGGCGTGCTTGCCGTTGAGCTGATTGTGCGTGGCGTGATTGAAGGTTCATTCCATGAAGGGCTCGACGGAAAGAGTCACGTGGAGGCGTTCCCTGCGCCACTCGAACTTCTTGAAATTCTTCTCCCACCGAGTTGTGATCTGAGTGCTGCAAAGGCTGCGGTTCGTCGTTCAGAGATCATCGCGGACGGCACCGTGCGCACCAAGCGCTGGTCAAACCGTCCGGCGAATGAGATGCCGCCGCTCGGCATTGCGGAAGAGGCGCGCGATCGCGCCCGCGCCGTTGGACTTCGCGCGCGCATCATCGGCGTCAAGGAGCTGGAGCGCATGGGGGCGGGGATGCTCCTCGCCGTTGGTCGCGGATCAGATAATCCGCCGTGCATGGTGGTCCTCTCTGGCGGCGCGCCGCGGAGCAAGGATCCACTCGGTCGCCGACTCGCGATGGTGGGGAAGGGTGTCTGCTTCGACACGGGCGGCATCTCCATTAAGCCTGCCGACGGCATGGAAGAGATGAAGATGGATAAGAACGGCGCCATCGCGGTGATCGAGGCGGCGGCCACGGTGGCGCAGCTTGATCCTGGTCGCGTCATTCATGCCGTTGCGGCCTGCGTTGAGAATATGCCGTCGGGCCACGCAACGCGACCGGGCGACGTGGTGACCGCGCTGAACGGGAAGCGCGTGGAGATCACCAACACCGATGCAGAGGGTCGGCTGATCCTTGGCGACGCGCTGCACTTTGCCGAGCGCGACCTTGGCGCAACGCACCTTGTTGATGTGGCTACGCTGACCGGCATCGTCAACTCAACATTCGGTGGTGAGGTGGCGGGGAGTTGCGGCACGGATCCCAACTTCCTTGATGAGACACACCTTGCGGCACGCCGGGCGGGAGAGGTCTACTGGCCGTACCCACTCGCCGACGCGTACATGAAGAACATGGATAGTTGGGCGGGCGACTTCCAGAACTCAGGGACACGCGAGGCGATGCTGATCCGTAGCGGCCTCTTCTTGCGCGAATTCACCACGGTCCCATGGGTGCACCTTGATATTGCAGGGACCGCGTATCGACGTGCCAACGCACCGTGGGCTGGTCGTGGCTCAACTGGGGCGGCACACTCCACGCTCGTGGAGCTCGCCATGGGTGGTGGCGTCCGTCGCTGAGGCTGATACGCTGCCTATCAGAGGATAGGAGGCAGCGATGGTAGCCCGCACTGCTCCGAACCGAATACTGTCGACGTGGCGCGCGCGCCTTGCTGCGCTGCTTGTTGCCCCGCTCTTAGTTGTTGGACTCGGCCTCAGCCAGGTCGCCCCCGTTCGTGCCGATCAGCTTGATGATGCGCTTGCACGCCAGAAGGAGCTCGCAGCGCAGCTCGCCGCACAACAGGCGGCGCTCAACGCACTGATCAACCAGCAGAAGGATCTTGCGGCGCAACTGAAGGCCACCACCGCAGCACTCGCGAAGAACACCGCCTCACTCGCCAACATCACCACCGAGGTTGCACGTCTCAGCGTTGTTGTTGACAAGGCGAAGGCTGAACTCGTCAAGCTTGAGGCGGAGGTTGAGCGTCTTGATGCTGAGATCTCGCGGCTGGTGCGCCAACAGGAGGAGAAGGCGCGCGACCTTGCTGCGCGGCAGGCGATCCTCGCGGCACGGATACGTGAGGCGTATATCGCCGATCAGACACCGCCACTCTGGACCCTCCTCTCGAGCCAGAGCTTCACCGATCTCCTGATTGACCTTGCCGGCTTCTCTGCACTCGGCAAGGCTGACGTCTCTCTCGCAGACGGCATTAGTCGCGACGCGGCGCGCCTCGCCGCGATTGAGGAGCAGGTGCGTCAGAACCGTGCGGAGACGGAGAAGTTCCGTCGCGCCGCCGCAGCGCAGAAGGCGGCACTCGACGCACAGGTAAAGCTCCTTGAGGCGGCGAAGGTGAAACTCGCACAGGCGATCGCCGCACAGAAGAAGGCGATCAGCGCGCAGAAGGCGGCGATGGACCGCGTCCTCAATGACAAGGCGAAGCTTGCCGCCGCCGTCGCTGCGCTCAAGGCTGAGGAGGCGCAGGTGAAATCCATTGTTGATCGTCTCTTAAAGGAGCAGTTTGGATCATCGCTGCCGACCCTTTATCAAGGCGGCTGGACCTGGCCGATTGCACGCACTGCAGCGGGATTCGTTAAGCCGGGGAATGGCTATCGCCCGTATATTTCGCAAAAGTATGGCTGTGTGAGCTGGAAGATTTACCCACGCAATGCAAGTTGCCCAAACAGCGCGCCATATTTCCATAACGGTGTTGATATCTCCGCGCCAGCAGGAACGCCAATCTACGCCGCCGCAACGGGGAAGGTGATGATCGCTGGCACCTGCTCATACTGCGTCGTTTGGAGGGGAATGCGCCCACTCGCGTGGGTCTGGATTGCACACAGTAAATCTATGGTGAGCATCTATGGACATATTGGTGACGGTTCGCGTTCAAGCGAACCACGATGGCGCGTGAAGGCGGGTGATTTTGTTTCTGCTGGGCAGCTCATTGCATTCGTCGGATCAACCGGGAATGTCACAGGGCCGCACCTTCACCTCTCGCTCCTCTCTGGCGGAAAGTACGTCTGCATTCAGAAGTACCTCCCCGCTGGATCCTGCCCAGCGAACTGACGCGTTGCCGTACCGCGGAATGTTGAGCCCGTCAGAAATCCCCTCAATCCTCTCTTCGCTTGGCGTTGCCACCTCTGCGCCGCACCAGCGAGATGATGCAACCGTCTGGGATCTTGAGCTTGACGGAGCGAAGCGGCGCGGCCTGCGCGTCAGCCTGATCTACGACGCTCGAAAAGGGGGGGCGCTGTTGATCTGGGCGCACCTTGCGCCACCACTCGGTGACGGACTGCGCAAGGCGTATCGGCAGCTGCTTGAGTGGAGCGATCGATTCACCTACGCAAAGTTCTCAATCGCCACCGATGGACGACCGACGTTGAGCGTTGAGCTTCACGCCGAGGAGGCGACGGGCGCACAGCTCACTGAGGGGCTCGCGCGTGTCGTCCTGATCGCCGATGCCATTGTTGCCGAGACCGCTGAGTGGATCTGGATCGGCGGAAAGATCCCGCCCGACCCTGGCACCGAGCGCCGCAACGGCGCACTGCTCGCAGCCGCTGGCGATCTAGCCGCGCGACTCGAGGGGTAGCGCACCCCGCCTCAGGCGGGTGGAGGGCGACGGCTACACTTGCCGCATGCCTGAACTTGATCGCCCCACGCGACCCGTCCCAGGGCCACTTCAAGCAACGCTGAGCGGCGTCAACGCCGACGTCTACTTCCTCCGGACGCAGGCGGTCCTGAAGCACGATGGCCGAAATCCGATCGTGACGATGGAGGTCTTCTGCCGCAAGGAGGGGGCGACCCTCTGCGGGATCGATGAGGCAAAGGCACTCCTCGCCGTGGCGCTGAAGGACGACGCAGCGGCTGGCCGCGCGACGGTCTGGGGGCTGCGCGATGGCGACACGATCGCGGCAAAAGAGATCGTTCTTCGTATCCGCGCGCCGTATCTCAGCTTCGCCCATCTTGAGACCGCCTACCTTGGTGCCATGGCGCACGGCACCGGCTGGGCGACCGCCGCACGCGCCATCGTTGACGCTGCAGCGCCAACCCGAGTGATCGCCTTCGGCGCGCGCCACGTGCACCCAAGCGTTGCAGATCGACTCGATCATGCGGCGCTGATTGGCGGCGCTCTTGGCGCATCAACCACGGCGGGGAGCGCGCGTCATGGGATCGCGCCGGTGGGGACCATGCCGCATTCGCTCGTTCTGATTTATGGCGACACGGTAGACGCGGCGCTCGCCTTTGATCGCACCATGGATCCAGAGGTTCCGCGCATCGTCTTGATTGACACCTTCCGCGATGAGGCGGAGGAGGCGACGCGCGTTGCAACGGCGCTTGGTGACCGACTCGGCGGCGTGCGACTCGATCGCGCTAGTGAGCTGGGCGGCGTCACACCAGAACTCGTCGCTGAAGTGCGCGCCGCACTGGATGCCGCTGGTGCACCGCAGGCGAAGATCGTCATCTCTGGTGGGCTTACCATGGAGCGTATCGCGCAGTTCAAGGCGGCGAACTCTGCGGTTGACACCTACGCAGTGGGGAGTGCGATCTCTGGCACTCGACCGATCGACTTCACCGCGGATATTCATGAGATTGACGGGACGCCGATCGGAAAGCGCGGCCGCAGCGGCGGCCTCACCGATGCACCGCGCCTGCGCGAGGTGGATCTTGCCGCCTGGCGAGATGCGGCGCTGAAGGGGTAGGGCATAATCAGGTCATGTCACCACTGCCGCTAACGATCAGCACGCCACCATCTGATGCACGTGACCTCCTGACGCACAAGGAGGCGATCGCGCGCGCAGCCGCAGTTAGCAACGTCTCGTATGCGTTGCAGCTCGGTTTCAGCGCTGGATCAGATCGATTCAACGGGCGCATCGCGATTCGCTTCAGCCTTGCCGCAGCGGCGAGTGGTCCGATCTTCCTCTGCTTCCGTGGGGAGACGATCCGTGACATGCGCCTTAATGGCGCCGCGGTCGTCAACCCGCAGTGGAACGGCTTCCGGCTCACCCTTGATCGGGCGCAGCTCAAGCCAGGCGCCGAGAATCTACTGGAGGTTGAATACGAGAACCTCTTTGACACGGGGGGCGACGGTCTCTTCCGCTTCGTTGACCCTGAAGATGGCGCCGAATACATCTACTCCAACTTTGAGCCGTATGAAGCACACCGCATGGCGCCACTCTTCAATCAACCGGATATCAAGGCGCGCCTGACCCTTGAGGTGCTCGCCCCCGCTGAGTGGGCGGTGATGGCGAACGGTGCGGAGCGCGCAGTTGGATCTATTGATGTGGATGGGCGTTCACTGCGCAGCTTCGCTGAGACTCCGCCGCTCTCCGCCTACCTCTTCGCCGTGACGGCGGGGGCCTTTGTTGGTGAGCGACGCGAGGTCCGCATCCCTGGCCGTGCCGAGCCGATCCCCGTTGGCCTCTGGTCGCGCCGCTCCCTTGCGAAGTACCTAGAGCACGATCGATTCCAGGAGATGACGCAGCAGGCCTTCATCTATTTCGGCGAACTCTTCGGCCGTGAGTATCCGTTCGACAAGATGGATCACGTCTTCTGTCCAGAGTTCAATGTTGGCGCCATGGAGAACGTGGGACTCATCACCTACACCGAGCGCTACATCTTCCGCAGCACGCCAACGCCGAGCGATATCACCGGCCTTGCAGAAGTTGTCTTCCACGAGATCGCCCATATGTGGTTCGGCGACCTTGTGACGATGCGCTGGTGGGACGACCTCTGGCTGAATGAGTCGTTCGCTACGTATGTTTCGTACCTCTGTCTGACCGAGGGGGCGCAGTATCCGAACGCCTGGCGCGACTTCAACGTGCACCTGAAGGCGTGGGCGCTTCGCGAAGATGACGCGCCCACCACGCATCCGATCGCGGGGACGGTGCTCGATACCGATCAGACCTTCCTCAACTTTGACGGGATCACCTACGGGAAGGGGGGCGCCGTCCTGAAGCAGCTTGGCGCGCGCCTCGGTCGCCCAGGCTTTGCCGCCGGCCTGCGCCTCTACTTCCAGCGGCACGCCTTCGCCAACGCCACACTCGCCGACTTCCTCGCCGCCCTTGAAGAGGGGAGCGGCGTCCCACTCGGCGACTGGTCGGCGCAGTGGTTGCGAACGAGCGGGCCGAATCGGCTCGGCGCAGAGGTTGTCGCCAGCCCAAACGGCACGATTGGTTCGCTCACTGTCACCCAAGAGGTTGCCTCGGGTGATCCAGTGCTGCGCCAGCACCTCCTCCGTGTGGCACTCATCTACGACGGCCGGAGTGGTCTCGTGATTGAGCCACACGAGGTGCTGCTGGATGGCGCGGCGGCGCAGATCCCTTCGGCGGTCGGTCGACCGATGCCGCTCGCGGTGATCCCAAACCACGACGATCTTGCTGTTGGCAAGGTGGCACTTGATGCGGCAACGCTGCGTTTTGTCACCACACGCCTCGAGGAGATCCCCGACGGCCTGCTGCGCCAGGTGCTCTGGTCGGCGATCTGGGAGGAGATGCGCGACGGCCGCTTCTCTAGTACCGAGTACGCCGCACTCCTGGTGGGGCGACTTCCAGCGGAGCCAGACGATTCCATCGTGCAACAGATCGTTGAGTCAACCCTCGGACCGCTGCTTCTTCGTTACCTCCCAGATGGTGAACGCGAGGAGTGGGGGAGCCGCATCGTTCAGGCGGCGCGCGAACGGCTCGCACGAGGTGGCAGTGAAGCGATGCGCATCGTCTGGTCGCGCGTCTTAGTCCTTGCCGCAGTCACGCCGCGCGACGTGGAGGAGGGTTGGCAGGTAGCAATTGGCGAGACGCCGCTGGACGGTGTTGAGATTGATCAGGATCATCGATGGTCACTCCTCATTCGCGGCGCTTCGTTCGGCCTGCCGCAGAGCGGAGCGCGCCTTCGCGCAGAAGCTGAGCGTGACCCGAGCGATCGGGGAGAGCGCGCCTTGTTGAGCGCCGCATCCGCAGCGCCAACGATCCCAGCGAAGCGCGAGGCGTGGGAGAAGATCTTCACGGCAGATGGATATGGGAGCGTAAAGCGCACGCTTGCAGCAACGGCCGGATTCGCTTGGCCGTGGCAGCGGGAACTCTTGGCTTCATACCAGCCACTCCTCGCGGAGGCGCTGCAGACGCTCGGCTCAACCGATGTCACCTTTGCCCGCGACTGGTTCCGCTCCGCATCGTTTGCACTCTGGG
>JAPLHQ010000012.1 GCA_026389555.1 Chloroflexota bacterium | reverse complement strand
GGTCTTTGCGCGACGTGGCGTTGGATGGAGCGTGACACGACTCGGCGCGCGTGCCGAGTATCACTTCACTCCGGAGGCCCCGCGGAGCGGTGGTGAGGCGGCTGCGGCGGTGCACCATGAGATGGAGCGCTACCTGCACCTCCACGCACTCAACCGCGGCATCATCATGACCCCCTTCCACAACATGGCGCTCTTCTCACCGGCAACGCCGCACAGCGCCGCAGATCAACACAGCGAGGCACTTGATGCGGCGGTCGCCGCACTTATTGAGGGTGGCGCACTCGTCGTCTAGAGGTGCGCTGGTAGCGATCAGCGAAACACGGTCAGCGGATCAAGCTCAAGTGACGCGACGCTTCTCCGTAAAGCGCGGATCGTCCCAACTCTTGGTTGTCAGAATCTCGGCGAGCGCATCCACCGCGCGATCAATTTCGGCAAAGCTGAGATAAAGCGGCGAGAAGCCGAAGCGCAACAGGTTCGGTGCACGGAAGTCGCCGATGATCCCTCGCGCGATCAGCGCCTGCATCACCGCGTAGCCTTGCTCATGCGTGAACGAGACCTGCCCGCCGCGCACCGCCGCGTCACGCGGAGAGGCGAGTGTCAGACCCAGCCCCTCACAGCGAGCCTCCACCTGCGCAATAAATCGACTCGTCTGGAGGGTGGACTTCTCGCGGACCTGCGTGATGGAGATCCCCTCCCAGATCTTCATCGCCTCATCAAGTGCGGCGAGGCTCAGCACCTGCTGCGTCCCCGTGATGAAGCGACGAATCCCTGGGGCCGGCGCGTACTCTGGCGTGAAGGCGAACGGATCTTTGTGCCCGAGCCAACCCGCGAGTGGCTGCGCAACACGATCCACAAGCCGCGGCGCAACCCACGTGAATGACGGCGCGCCAGGACCGCCATTTAGATACTTATAGCCACAGCCGATTGCAAAGTCTGCGCCACTCGCATTCAACTCAACGGGAATGATCCCTGTTGAGTGCGAGAGATCCCAGACGGCGAGTGCACCGACCGCATGTGCCGCATCGGTGAGCCGCTTCATGTCTCGAATCTGGCCGCTCTTGTAATCCACCTGCGTGAGGACGAGCAGCGCCGTTCGCTCATCAAGTAGCTCCGCCGGATCCTGACCCGCCGCCGCCTGGCGAATCTCAAGGTCTGGGCGCAGTCCTTGCAGCCCTTCAAGGATGTAGAGGTCTGACGGGAAGTTGCCACGCTCGGTCACAATCACGTTGCGGCCTGGCTGCAGCCCGAGCCCCGCCGCCACAACGCGGAAGAGCGAGACAGAGGTGGAGTCGCCCACCACAACTTCGCCCGCACCTGCACCGATCAACGGCGCGATGCGGTCGCCGACGCGCATCGGCATCTCGTACCAGTCGGTGTCATTCCAGCTGCGAATCAGCCCCTCCCCCCACTGCTGCTTCACCACTCGATCAATCCGCTCGGCAATACCCTTCTGGAGCGCACCAAGCGAATTGCCATCGAGGTAGATCACGCCGTTCGGAATGGAGAAGGTGTCGCGCAGCGACGCGAGCGGATCCGCGGCATCGAGTGCCGCTGCGCTCAGCGGAACTTGTTCGCTACTCACGTTACTCATGCCGCTATCGTCCCACGGCGGCGCGCTGCAGTGGAATCCCGAGCAGCTCGAGCGCGTCGGCGTAGAGACGCCCGAGAGGATCGGCGAGTTCGTTGAGCGCATCAAAGTGATCACGTCCGCTGAGGGTGGTGCTGTCGATCGCGCTGAGGCTCGGCGCCCAGCGCTCAAGGAGGAGCGCGGCATTGCGGTGAAACTCTTCAGGCTCCTCTTCGCCCACGCGAATCTTCACCGGCACATCGTGGAGTGGCGCCAGGAGCGCTGGGGAGAGTGCCGTCGCATCCGCTTCACTCATGCGCACCTTCTCGTTCACGTAGCTCTCCGCGATCGGTCCAAGGTCATACGCACCACCAATGAGGAGGAGCCCTGCAGCCGTATAACGAGGAGCCTCTGGGGCCAGCGCAGTAAGTTGCGTTGCGGCAAGGTGCGCGCCGGCCGAATGGCCCGCCAACACGATGCGCCTCGGGTCGCCCCCCATCCCTGTTGCGTTCGCGGCGATCGTCGTGAGTGCGGCGGAGACTTCGGCAACGATCTCGCGAAGCTGCACGGCCGGCGTCAACGTGTAGCCGATCGATGCGTAGATCGCGCCAGCGTCGGTGAGTGCTACCGCTGGTGCGCCGGCGTAATCAATGGAGAGATCCTGCCACCAGCCACCATGAAGAAAGGCGAAGATCGGCGCACCTCGCCGCGCCGCACCTCTCACCGCCTCACCGGGGGCACCCTCTGTGCGCGGCAAGAAGCACTCAATGCGATTGGATGGAGGTGCGCCATACGCGAGCACGCGGTGGCGCTTGCCCGTGATCGCGGCGCGAGCCGCATCGGTCCCAGCCTTGTACGACTGGATGCTGCCGTTGAAATCGTGTGCGGTGCGACTTGGGGAGTACTGCTCGTTGAGCCAGGCGATCCGTTCGCTACTGGAGCTCAATCGTCCCCTTCCTAAATAATGTAGAGAAGCGAGAAGAGCAACACCCAGACCACGTCAACGAAGTGCCAATAGATTGACGTTGCCTCAACCATGTCATGGTGCTGTGCAGAGAATTGTCCGAGGCCGCCGCGGTAGAGGCAGACTCCGAGCATGAGCACGCCTCCGAGCACGTGAGCTCCGTGGAATCCGGTGAGGATGTAGAACGTTCCACCGAACGTTCCGTCAGCCACGCCGAAACCAAGCTGGGTGTAGTCGTACGCCTGGCCGATGAGGAATGTGATGCCGAGCACCACAGTCATCAAGAGCGCGCGGTTCATGCCCGCACGATCACCGCGGCGGATGCGCCACACAGCGATCTGACAGGTCAGCGAGCTGATGAGTAGAAGCAGGGTCATGATGGCAGGGAAGAGTGCCTCCTCATGCAGGAGGAATGCCTCATTACCTTCTGGTGGCCAGACTGCTGCAGATGTGCGCAAGCTGAAATATGCGGCGAACAAACCCCCGAAGAACATGATCTCGGAAACGATGAAGAGCAGCATCCCGAGAACCGGATTGCCAAGTCCCTTCTTTCCGTACCCCGCGGCGCCGTGGGCGGACGAACCGTGGCCGCTCACTACCTCAGGCGTGTTCTGTTCTGCGGTGGCGAGGCTCATTTATGGTCGCCTCCTGATCGTCCGTGACGCGCGTCAAAGAGCGGACGCTCGGATGTGATTGCGGGGAGCCGATCAAAATTCCAGGCCGGAGGCGGCGATGAGGTCGCCCACTCCAGCGTGTTCCCCTCCCACGGATCTGGACCTGCATCCTTCCCGTTTCGCAGCGAGATGAAGATGTTCCAGAGGAGCGGGAGGGTGCTGATCCCAACGAGGAATCCCCCAACGGTTGCGGCGAGGTTGAGATCATTCCAGCCAGCGGTTGGCGAGTAGTCCGCAATACGCCGCGGCATCCCCATGAGCCCAAGGGAGTGCATCGGTAGGAAGGTGAGGTTAAGGCCAACCATCGCGATCACAAAGTGCAGCTTCCCGAGCCCCTCATCAAGCATCTTTCCAGACATTTTTGGGAACCAGTAATAGAGTCCGGCCATGATCGCCAAGAACGATCCACCGAAGAGCACGTAGTGAATGTGCGCCACGATCCAGTACGTCGCGTGGATTGCATAGTCAACCGGCACCGACGCGCTGAAGACTCCGTTGATTCCACCGATAAGGAACATTGAGAGGAAGCCGAGCGCGAAAAGCATTGGTGTTTTGAGTGTGATCTGTCCACGCCACAGCGTGGCGATCCAGTTGAACATTTTCACGCCAGTTGGAACTGCAATGAGGAACGTCATGACCGAGAAGAACGGTAGGAAGACGCTCCCTGTCGTGAACATGTGATGTGCCCAGACTGAGAATCCAAGCGCGCCGATCCCCGCCGTGGCAAACACGAATGCTCGATAGCCGAAGAGCGGCTTTCTGCTGAATACCGGGATGATCTCAGAGATCACGCCCATCCCCGGGAGAACCATGATGTAAACCGCAGGGTGGCTGTAGAACCAGAAGATGTTCTGCCAGAGGATGGCTGAACCGCCGGTGGTTGGATCAAAGAAGCTCCCGCCAAAGTTGCGATCCACAAAGAGCATGATCAGTGCGCTTGTGAGCACTGGCGTCCCCATCAAGACGAGCACGCTTGTGACGATGATCGTCCACACCATGATTGGCATGCGGAAGAGCGTCATGCCAGGAGCGCGCATGCGGAAGACCGTCACGAGGAAGTTCACCGCGCCAAGAATGGAACTCGTGCCAACGAGGACAACGGCCATGATCCATAAATTCATCCCAGGGCCAGGGCTGTACGTGATGCTGCTGAGTGGCGGGTAGGCCGTCCAGCCAGCGTCAGCCGCACCACCCAAGAAGAATCCTGATGCGGCGATAAGTCCAGAGAATGGAATCATCCAGAAGCTGAGCGCGTTGATGCGCGGGAAGGCCATGTCTGCCGCTCCAATTTGCAGCGGGACGATGTAGTTTCCGATGCCAGCAAGGAACGGAATGATCACCCAGAAGATCATGATGGATGCGTGCATCGTAAAGAGTTGGTTGTAGACAGACTCGTCCATGAACTGCAGACCCGGTTGAGCAAGCTCCGTGCGGACACCGAGTGCAAGAAGTCCACCGATCGCCAGGAAGATAAACGAACTGATGGTGTAGAGGATTCCAATCTTCTTGTGATCGGTTGTCGTTAGGTAGTCGTAGATTCTCGATCCCTGAACGCCGGTGACTCGAGCTGCTGCGGTTGCCATATACCCCTCCTCACTAACGCCTAGTTTGCCAAGATCTCGAGCGGCGCGTACATCCCATTAGAGAAGTGACCAGCGATGTTGCAGAGCACAATGTACTTTCCGGGCGACAGGTCCAGCGTCAACAGCTTGACCTCGCCTGGGGCAAACTCTGACTGCTCGCCAGCCGCATCAAGCATCGCTTCGTCAAGTCGATTTGATGCCGAGTCAACCTTTGTAAGCAGCTCTTCCGTTGTGAGGTCTGTGCGAACGACAATGAACTCATGGGGTACCGTCCCGCCATTAGTCAGCCCGATCGATACCTCGCCTGATGTGCTTGTGGCGCTGGATAGCTCAATGCTCCACTCCTTGACGGTTCCGGAGAGATCGGCAGCGTCCGGTGCTGGAGACGTACTCGCAGAAGGATCTGGCTTCATCTCGGTCAGCCACGCGTCGTATTCTTCGCGCGTCACGACGCGCACGGAGAATCCCATGGCGTGATGGAGGAGCCCGCAGAAGGCAGAACATTGGCCGGCGAATGTGCCGAGCTTGTTTGGCGTAAATTCAAAGTGATTCACCTGTCCAGGGACCAAGTCGCGCTGAAAGAGAAATTCGGGAATATAGAACCCGTGGTTGACATCTTGCGCCACGAGGGTCACTTCAATTCGCTCATCAATTGGAACAACGAGCTCAGGGTAGTTTTGCGCCGTTCCGTAAATCTCAAAGCCTTCATCGGGATACCCGAACTTCCACTGCCACTGATACCCAACGACTTCCACCTTTACCGAAACCTCTTCTGGCTTACGGGCATCAACAACACCGAGCACCTGGGATGAGGCGAAGAAGAGCCCGATGACCGTCACCAGTGGGATGACTGTCCAAACGATCTCCAGCACCAAGTTGCCGTGAGTCTGGGCCGGAAGCGCAACATCGGAGGCTTTGCGGCGGTAGCGAATGACCGACCAGATCACCAGTCCTTGAACGAGGAGAAAGACGATCGCAGCGATGACGAAAACTAGCTTGTAGAGGTCCTCAATGAGGAGGCCTTCGACAGTGGCCGCATTAGGGGGGAAGGCTGCCTGACACCCAGCGACGCTCAGTGCCGCAACGAGGGTCAGGAGGAGCACGATTGGATTACGCATCTCCGCGATTGTACGCCTGCCCCATAAAGTTGGCAGGACGGCTAGCGCGCGCCGTGAAGGGCGCGGGGGTCGATCACCTTGAGCGGCTCGGCGCGCTTGGTTCCTGCCGGCAGGAGGCCAGCCTCCACGCCAACACGCGCAACGAGCTGCGCCTTGGCGTCCAGCGTCTTCACTAACTGTGGCAACTCGTCGTCGGTGAACTGCGCGTGGTATTCAGAGACGGCGGCCGCCTTCCGTTCCCAGGTGGCGTCAATCGGCGAGAAGGTGGTCGGCTCGTCGGTGTAGAAGAAGGCAACAGCGCGCGCATCGTTCGGCTTCGCTGCACGCCAGAGTGCGTCAATCGCGGCGTCGCTTGAGGCGAGCTTCGGAATGCCAGAGAGGATCGCCGCTTCGGCGGCGATGGAGCCGGCCTCCCAGTGATCGCGATGTGCCTCAACTCGCAGCCACGGATCGGCGGCGAAGATTGCATCTGGTCGGAAGTCGCGAATCTCGCGGAAGAGGTCGGGGCGCACATCGAAGCGGCTCCAGTTCCCCGCGTCTGGGTAGTTCAAGTGCGTCAACTCCTGAATGCCGATGATCTTCGCCGCCGCGCGCTGGTCGCGTAGTAGGGATGCGGCCGCCGCCGCATCGTCAAGCGACTCGTCAATCACGCCGACCAGGTCGTCCATCATCGTGCAGTACCGAATCTCGGCGCCAGCATCCACGAGCGCCGCAAGGGTGCCACCCGCCGCAATGTCGGCATCGTCATAGTGCGGCTGAATGACGAGGATGCGCCGGCAACTAAAGATGTCTGGCGTAGGGAGGAGTGACGGGATTCGAATCGGCGCGCTCTGGTGTGTCATGCGGGGAGCCTAGTCGCCCCTGCCCCCCAGCGCGGCAGTGCGTGCGCACGGCGCGACGCGCGTGCGGCGCGCCTGACGGAACGCCGCACACCGCGCCGAGCGGGAGGTCTACCGTGCCCGCTATAGAGGGAGGCGAACCACCCTCACGTAGGAGGCAACAGATGGTTGACCAGGCGGCACTCGCCAAGCGATTCCCAAAGAGCTTCACGTGGGGCTTCGGCACCTCGTCGTATCAGATTGAAGGGGCCACCAAAGAAGACGGACGCGGCGAGTCGATCTGGGATCGCTTCGCCAAGATTCCTGGGAAGACGCACAACGGCGAAGACGGCGAGCCTGGCACCGATTCGTATCACCGCTGGCGCGAAGACATCGCCATCCTGAAGGAGCTTGGCGCCACCGCGTACCGCTTCTCTATCGCTTGGCCACGAATTCTTCCGAACGGCACCGGTGCGGTGAACCAGAAGGGCCTCGCTTGGTATCAGCAGTTCGTTGATGGACTTCTCGAAGCGGGCATTGAACCGTTCCCAACGCTCTATCACTGGGACCTGCCGCAGGCGCAGCAGGATCGCGGCGGCTGGCCGGCGCGCGACACGGCAAAAGCGTTCGCCGATTACGCAGGGATCGTCCTCGGCGCACTCGGCGATCGCGTCACGCGATGGTCAACGCTGAATGAGCCGCTCTGCTCCGCATGGCTCGGTCACCTGAGCGGCGATATGGCGCCAGGCATTCAAGACGTGCAGGCCGCCTTCTCTGCGTCGCATCACCTTCTGCTCGGACACGGCATGGCGGTGCGCGCAATGCGCGCCGCAGCGCCAAAGATTGAGGTGGGCATCGTCTTGAATGTAGGGCCCGGAATTCCAGCGACCGATTCGGATGCGGATCGCGAGGCGGTGCGCCGCCACGATATGACCGATAGCGGCTGGTTCCACGATCCGCTCTACTTCGGCACCTACCCGCAGGAGGCGATCGACTTCTCCGGCGTGAAGATGCCGATCGAATCAGACGATATGAAGATCATCTCTGAGAAGTTGGACTGGCATGGTCTTAACTACTACTTCCCGGCGAAGATCGGCGACGATCCAACGGGTGACGGCGCACGCACCACCTGGAACCACATTGATGGCCCCAAGACCGACATGGGCTGGGGGATGAACGCTGGCGTGATGCGCGACTTCCTGATCAAGCTAAAAGACCACTGGAAGGCGCCGAAGATCTACATCACGGAGAACGGCTCAGCGTGGCCAGACACGATTGCTGCGGATGGGGGCGTTCACGACCCAGAGCGTGAGGCGTACCTGATGGATCACCTCACCGCCGCAGCTGAGGCGCTCGACGCGGGTGTTGATCTACGCGGCTACTTCGGCTGGTCGCTGCTGGACAACTACGAGTGGGCGTACGGCTACGACAAGCGCTTCGGCTACACCTACGTAGATTTCGCTACGCAGAAGCGCACCATCAAGGAGTCTGGTCGCGCCTACGCCAAGCTGATCCGAGCGTCGCGCGGGGGCTGACCTGCACCAAGGCTGACCTACTCCTCGGCGTGCTCCGGCTGACGTACGACGGAAGAGATTCCGGAGAGCAGCAGCGGAATCGGCGCCACGATAATGCCGACCGCGCCAGCGAAGAGTGCCGCGCGTAAACCAAAGGTATCGGCAATGACGGCGCCAACAACAGCGCCGAGTGGCATGCCAACCAGCATCACCCACTTCATGGAGGCGTTCATTCTGCCGAGAAGGTGTTTCGGCGTCACGATCTGTCGATATGTCACCTGATTGGTGTGGAAGATCGCGGCACCGAAAAATGCAACCACCTGTGAGGCGATCGCAAGAAGTGTGATGACGAGCGGACCCATTGACGCGCTGAGTAGCGCAAGGCCGAGCGGCATCGTTGGGATCAAGAATCCGCCAAGAATGATCGAGCGGCCAACGCCGATGCGCTCCGCGATCCAACCGGCGGCGAATGATCCGATCAGCAGGCCGATCACGCCGGCACCCAAGATGAAGCCGAGCAGCTCGGTCGGCAAGAGCAGTTCGCGCCGACCGTAGGCGATCATCACCGCACCGTTTGCGATCGCGCCGAAGAAGTTAAAGAGGAGCGCGGCGGTGGCATTGCCGCGCAGATGCTTATGGCCCAGCACCCAGGCGAGCCCCTCACGGATCTCATCGCGCAACCGCGAGGTTGGCGCGGCGGCATCCACAACGGGTGGCGTCTCGATGTGCCGAAGCCTGCGTAGCAGCAAGGCGCTCCAAAGGAAGCTGAGCGAGTCAATGATGACCGCAATCGGGCCGCCGAACCGCCCAACAATAACTCCTACGATCGGTGGGCCAACCACGCTGGCACCGGAATCAATCACCATAAGGCGACTGTTTGCTGTCGCAAGTCGCGGCCCGCGGAGTAGTTCTGGGAGATACGACTGGGCTGCCACGTCAAAGATGAGTGTTGCGGTGCCAATGATAAAGAGCGTCAGATAGAGCACGGGCATTGAGAGAACGCCGAGTGCGAAACTGAGCGGAATCAGCAGGAGCGCCGCCGTGCGCACAAGATCCATCGCCACCATCACGGGGCGTCTCGTGCGTCGATCGAGCAGCGCACCAACCGGGAGGCTGAAGAAGACGAAGGGGAGGAGGAAGGCGGCCTCCAAGAGTGCAATCGCGCCGTTACTCGCACTGATCACGTCAACCGCAATAAGCGGGAATGCAATATGTGAGACCTGCGATCCGAGGATGCTGATCCCCGTCTGCCGCGAGGCGTATCCGTGAAAAAAGGTTTCTCATCCCGATCATCCTAGTACGCGCTACCGCTGACCCGTTATGATTCGCGCATGCCAGCCGTCACGGTCCAAGACATCACGCTGCTCCCACGAGCAAGCGTTGCCGACCTGCTCACTGAGAAGCCTCGACCAGTCATCTCGCTCACCACTGCGCCGAGCGGCTTTGAAGGCGAAGGCTTCCCTGTGCGTCGAGCGTTCATGGGTGCGCCACTGAACGCGATCGACCCGTTCATCATGCTTGATCAACTCGGTGAGGTTGAATATGCGCCGGGTGAACCGAAGGGGACGCCGTGGCATCCGCACCGCGGATTTGAGACGGTGACCTACATCATTGATGGCATCTTCGATCACCGTGACAGTAACGGCGGTGGTGGCCGAATCACCAACGGCGACACGCAGTGGATGACTGCCGGAGGCGGCATCTTGCACATTGAGACCCCGCCTGAGTCCCTCGTTGTCAGCGGTGGACTCTTTCACGGATTCCAACTCTGGGTGAACCTTCCAAGCGCCAAGAAGTGGTCGCCGCCCGCATATCAAGACATCCGATCAAAGGAGGTGAAGCTGCTCGCTTCTGCTGACGGTGGCGCGCTACTGCGAGTTATCGCTGGAGATGTTGCCGGCGCAACGGGGCCTGGATCTACGCAAACTCCGATCGCGCTCGTACACGCCACGATCCAACCTGGCGCTGAGCTTGACCTTCCGTGGCGACCTGATTTCAACGCACTGGTGTATGCGCTATCTGGGCGCGGCAGTGCTGGGGCCGAGGCCGTTGCGATTGAGTCCGGTCAGCTCGCGGTCTACGGCGCGGGCGATCGAATCATCATTAAGGCGGCGCAACGACAAGATGCGCGCACCCCGGCGCTGGACGTGCTGATCTTGGGTGGCGAGCCGATCCGCGAACCGATCGCCTGGCTCGGGCCATTCGTCATGAACACACGTGATGAAGTTGTTCAGGCGTTCGAGGACTACAAGGCTGGAAAGCTCGGCGTCATCCCCGCCGCGCACAGCAATCCGCACAACACCCCAACGAGCGTCATCGAGTCCGAATAGCGCCCGTGGAACTCTTCCTCCTCGGCGCGGCACTCGCCTTCTCCATCAACATTGAACTCGGCGTGGTGAACGTCATGATCGTGCGCACCGCCATTGATCGCGGCGCCTGGCCCGCCTTCTTGATCGGACTTGGTTCGTGTATCGGCGATCTCATCTGGGCCTGCGCAGGCGCACTCGGTGTCAGCGTGCTCTTAGCCTGGCCGCCTGCCGCCTGGATCCTCTGGCTCGGTGGGAGTGCCGCCCTCTGCTGGTTCGCCGCCGCCGCACTTCGCGACGCAACACGAGGAGGAAGCATCGATGAGTCGTCACCACTTCGTCGCGCCAACGGCATCCGCGCCGTTGGACTTGGCCTCGGCATTGCGCTCGGCTCTCCCACGCTAATCCTCTGGACGGCAACGGTGGGCGGGAGCGTCCTTGCCTCGCAGGCGGCGGACCTTGCGGGATTCGTCCCATTCATCTCAGGATTCGGCGCCGCCGCAGTGGCGCACTCAGCAATTCTCTCCGGCGTTGTTGGTGCAACGCGCCGCTTCACCGGACCGCGCACGGTGCGCGCCGTCTCACTGATCTCTGCACTGATGTTCGCCGCATTCGCGATCGGCATCTTTATGGACGGCGCGAGGCGACTCCTCCTCCCACTGCTCGGCTAACGAATCAGAGGTCGGCTCTGGTATCGTATTGGCATGACCAGCACGCAGCTGCTCGGCTAACGAACCAGAGGGGGGATCTGGTATCGTATTGGCATGACTAGCACGCAGCTCCGAGCACTTGAGGGTGAACCGTCGATCTGTTGACGCTCGCATCGCGCCTGATCGGTATGTGGTTTTTTCAACCCCCAAGGAGCAGGTAAGGAGAAAGCGAAATGAGCAAGGTACCTCTCGATCCAACCGCAAAGTTCCAGGAGTACGCCACTCCGGGTGCGCTCGTATCAACCGAGTGGCTCGCCGCCAACCTGAACACACCCGGCATTGTGGTGGTGGAGTCCGATGAAGACACGCTGCTTTATGAGACGGGGCACGTCCCTGGAAGCGTCAAGGTGGATTGGCACACTGATCTGAATGATCCAGTGAGCCGTGACTACGTTGGCCCTGAGGGCTTTGCGGCGCTGATGTCACGCAAGGGGATCAGCCGTGACACCACGGTGATCTTCTACGGCGACAAGTCGAACTGGTGGGCGGCATATGCCCTCTGGGTCTTCCGGCTCTTCGGTCACACCGATGTGCGCCTCCTTGATGGAGGGCGCCAGAAGTGGGAGGCGGAGGGTCGCGAGATGACCAAAGAGGTGCCGACACGCACGGCTACCAGCTACCCACTCTCCCCGCGAAACGACAGTGAGCTTCGCGCCTACCGCGAACAGGTCATTGAGCACGTCAGCGCCAAGGGCTGCATGGTGGACGTTCGTTCACCACAGGAGTTCAGCGGCGAGCTGACACACATGCCGGACTACCCGCAGGAGGGGACGCTCCGTGGTGGCCACATCCCAGGAGCAAAGTCCGTCCCGTGGAAGCGAGCCGCCAATGATGACGGCACCTTTAAAGGCCTTGCCGATCTTCGCGCCATCTACGAGGGCGAGAAGGGGCTTGCGGCGGGCGATGATGTCATTGCCTACTGCCGCATCGGGGAGCGCTCCAGTCACACCTGGTTTGTGCTCACCTATCTGCTCGGCTTCACGAACGTGCGCAACTACGACGGCTCGTGGTCAGAGTGGGGCAACGCAGTTCGCCTCCCGATCGCTGTTGGCGCCGAGTAGCGCGTCCACCTGAACGACATGTCGGAGACACCCGCGGCGCAGCTCCCACCAGGGCTCGCCGCGGTTGCCGCCGATTTCGCCGATACGCCACGCGAGATGCGACTCGAGCTCTTGCTTGAGTACGCAGATCGGCTGCAACCTCTCCCGCAAAAGTACGCCGCGCAGATTGATCTTATGGAACGGGTGCAAGAGTGTCAGTCCCCGCTCTATGCAATTGCAGAGGTGAGCAACGACGCGGTGCAGATTCATGCCACGGCCCCGCAAGAGTCACCAACGACTCGCGCGTTTGCCAGCATCATGCAGCTCGGACTCAATGGGCTCACCGCAGAAGAGGTGCTCGCTGTCTCCGCATCGGCCCCACTTCAGCTCGGGATCACCGATCTTGTCTCACCGCTTCGGATGCGCGGAGCAACCGGTCTCCTTGCGCGAATTCAACGACAGGTCCGCGCGGCAGTTAGCCCGTAGGCTCTCCGCCTAGATCGCTTCGCGCGACCTTTCGGCGTTCGCTGCGGCAATCTTCATCAGGTCTTTGGTGATCCGCTCCATCTCACTCGCCGGGAGTGATGCGCCGAATCGCTGTGCAACGGCGCGCAGGTGACCAGGTGCGGCGGCGCGAAACGCCTTGATGCCGAGTGGTGTCAGTGTTGCCCAGTGGACACGGCCATCTTCCGTGCAGCGGCGACGCGTCACCCAGCCGTTGACTGCGAGGCGATCCACACGACGCGTCAGTCCACTCTTTGAGATGAGTGCCGCGTCTGCGAGTTCACTCATGCGTAGTGAGTATTCGCCCGCGCGTGCGAGCTGCGCCATCACATCGAAGTCGGCGAGGCTCATCCCTGAAGAATCCATCAACTCCGAAGAGAGCGCGCGTGTTACTCGACCGTAGGCGGTGAGGAAGGCGATCCAAGCGCGAGCAACAACTGGGTCGAGGAGCGCGCTCGCATCGCTCCCCAGGATTGCGGAGAGCTCGGTGATCTCTTTGCTGGGGAGCTGCTCTGTTGCCATATGTTGCAATAGTTGCACTTGCAACCATCCGCGTCAAGGGATATAGTTGCGTCTGCAACGATCTGCCGTATCAACGGCGGGCGGCAGATATGGTTGGAAGACCACAAGGAGGAAGCAATGTCAGCAGCACGATTCAAGCAGGTGGCCGACGCGGCTCGTATCGAGAAGGCGGTCGCCGCCCTCAACGCAAAGGGCTTCGCCGCGCAGAGCGTCCCAAACGCCGCCGCCGCGAAAGAGGCGGTCCTGAAGTTAGTCCCAGCCGGATCAGAGGTCTTCACGTACACCTCCGCAACGCTCGACGCAACGGGGATCACAGAGGCGCTCAACGCTGCGCCGTATGTGAGCCTGCGCGACAAGATGTACGCGCTGGACCGCAACACCCAGGGTGCGCAGATGCGCGCCATTGGTTCTGCGCCAGCATTCGCCGCAGGCAGCCTCCAGGCTGTAACTGAGGATGGCAAGCTCATCATCGCATCGGCAACGGGATCACAGCTCCCGGCTTACGCGTATGGCGCGGGCCACGTGGTCTTTGTTGTTGGCGCGCAGAAGATCGTCAAGGATCTTGCTGAGGCAAATGAACGGATTCAGACCTACGCCCTACCGCTTGAGGACGTTCGCGCAAAGGCGGCCTACGGCGTCAACAGCGCCGTCAACAAGACGCTCATCCTGCACGGCGAACAGCCGGGCCGCATCGACGTGGTGATCGTTGCTGAGGAGATCGGCTTCTAATGCGCGTGGCGTTTGCGAAGAGTGCGGGTCTTGCGCTCGTGCTTAATGGCGTCATCTGGATCGCTGCATCCGTGATTGGCCTTGTGCCAGCGCTCGGTGAGTCCACCTTCTTTGGTGGGGTGCTCTTCGCCTCCGTTGGGGCAACGGCGGCGGCGGCGATCGTGGCGAGCCGATTCACCGCAGCTGGTGCACGGAAGCGCTGGGCAGGGATCTCGCTAGCGATTCTCTTGGTCTCGTTCGCTTCGCCCCTTGCGCTTGGCGCAGGGAATCTGCCGATTTCGCCGTTTAACCCAACAGACACAACGTACAACGACTTCCGTGGTGGGATTGGGATTGCGTACGCAATCTTGCACTTCACCTCGTACATCGCTGTGCAGCGCTTCATTGGGAAGCAGATTCCGGAGTGAGCG
>JAPLHQ010000028.1 GCA_026389555.1 Chloroflexota bacterium | reverse complement strand
CTACGCGTTACTCAGCCGTTCGCCACTAGTTTCCGAGCAAGCCCGGAAACTCGTTCGACTTGCATGTCTAAGGCATACCGCCAGCGTTAGTCCTGAGCCAGGATCAAACTCTCCGAAACAACACGTTGCCTTACGGCAGCGCGTCAATTTTCCGAGGGTCTGCCCCCAGCGAATTAAACGGTTGCTTTGTGTTACCTGCCACTCTTCAGCTGTTAAGGTGCCGCCGACTTTCGCCGACGCGATCACCACGGAGACCGTGGTATCTGTGTGCGCATCTGGCCGACCCGTAATCGGGGCCGTTGGGAGAGGATCTCTCCCTGCAGTTACGCGGAGGCGGAGCATCGCAGGTACCCCCCATCCTGTCAAACGCCTCCCGTGCGGGAGTCGTGCGGGAGTCGTGCGGGCGGAGGGGGGTCGCTTTTCGGGCTGTAACACTCCCCTTCCTCAGGGGTCCCCGAAGGGTTTCTCGGGGGGTTTTTCGGGGGTCTTGCTGGCTCTAAAGAGGGCTGGATTCGAGGAGGAGGATGACCCCCGCCCCAGCGGCAAACGAGGCGACGCCGAGGGTGGCTCCGGCGGCGGCCGGGTCCAGGCTGCTCCCCACCGTATAGATAAGGAGGCCGATGAGGGCGGCGGCGGCCACCTTCAGGAGGCGCAGGAGGAGCTCGAAGATCAGTTCACTCATGTCGCCACCTTATATGAGCAGGGCGAGATCACCGTTATGACTCGACGCCGCGGCGCTCCTCGAGGCTACGAAGGATTGTTACAGCGTCGGCGTACTGGAGGTCGGCGCCGAAGGGGAGGCCGCGCGCCATAGAGGTGATGGAGGCGACCTTCGTGCCGAGCCGCTCCTGGAGGTAGAGAAGGGTGACGTCCCCCTCTGGGGAGGGGTTCGTGGCGATGATCACCTCGCGAATCGGACTCCCAGCCGCCGCCGCGGCGTCCACGCGCTCGAAGAGCTCGCGCATGCGGAGCTCGCCTGGGCCCACCCCCGACATAGGTGAGAGGGCGCCGTTGAGGACGTGATAGCGACCACGGAAGGCACCCGTCCGTTCAATGGCGATCAGATCGAGCGGCTCCTCCACGACGCAGAGGAGGCTGGCGTCGCGTGAATCATCGGTGCAGATGCGGCAGCGCACCTCGTCGGCGACATGGCCGCAGATCTCGCAGGGTCGCGTCTGTTCACGCATTGTGCTGATCGCGCCGGCGAGCGCCTGCGCGTCGGCGAGCGGCGTGCGCAGGATGTGGAAGGCGAGCCGTTCGGCGGTGCGTGGGCCAACACCCGGGAGGCGAGAGAGCGCCTCGATCAGTCGCTCAAGCGAGCGCGGAAGTGGGGCGCCGCTCATGCGTCGGTCCAGACCTCGCGCAGTGCCGTGTCCGCATCCTGTTCAAGGAACTTCACCTGAACACCAGCGCCGTAAATCTGCGCCGCAATCGCCTCAATCCGATCACGCCGCCCTTCGGCGCGTTGTCGAATGAAGCTCTTCGACACGCTGTAGAGGAGCGTCAAGACGCCGCTTGCGAATGCTGGACGCGCGTCGGCGATCAGCGGCTTCGTTGCCGGATCAGACGCCGCCAACATGCGCGTCCATTCGTCGCTCGCTGGCGCAGCCGGAGCTGGCGGTGGAGTTGATGAAGTAGCGGCGCGTGGCGTGCGTGTGGGCTTCATTGCTGGTGGCACCGACGCCGCTGATGCAACTGGCGCTGGAGTTGATGCAACTGGCGCAACAACTGGCGCGGTTGCCGCTGGAGTGGTCGGAGTCAACGTCCCGAGAAGGAGCAGCTCAAGGCCGAGGCGGAGATCGGCATCGCCGCGACCAGATTCAAGGCGGCGAAGTGCGTGCGCGAGACGGAGCAGATCGGCGCGATCACGGCCAGCGAGTGGGAGTGGTGCGCCAGGCTCACCGCCGAGCGTAAGACCAGCGGGGAGTCGCGATGCGTCGGCGGGGACGCTCCCTCCCGACGCGAGTGCGGCGTGGAGCGCGCGCCGGACGAGATCGGTGAGGTGATCGGCAACCACGTGTGGATCGCGACCGCGCAGCTCGAACTCAGAAAGGATGGCGAGTCCGGCGGGGGCGTCCGCGTCGAGCATGGCGGCGGCGAGCTGCGCAATATGTTCGGCGCTCGGGAGGCCGAGCAGCTCTTCAACATCTGCGGCGCGGAGTGGATCCACGCCTGAGGAGAGGAGCTGGTCGAGCATCGACTCGGCGTCGCGCATCCCGCCATCGGCGAGGCGGG
>JAPLHQ010000094.1 GCA_026389555.1 Chloroflexota bacterium | reverse complement strand
CTCTGGTGAGACGCCGTACGCCTTGTACCACTCGAGCCGGCGTGGGAGCCACTCATCAAAGGCGGCGGTCGCACCCTCCTCCGGTCGCACGAACATCTGCAGCTCCATCTGCTCAAACTCGCGCATGCGGAAGACGAAGTTTCCTGGGCTGATCTCGTTGCGGAAGGACTTCCCGGTCTGCGCAATACCGAATGGAATCTTCTTTCGTGCAGCATCGCGAACGTTCTTGTGCTGGACATATGCGCCCTGTGCCGTCTCCGGGCGCAGGTAGATGACGGAGGCATCCTCCTCCACTGGGCCCATGAAGGTCTTGAACATCAAGTTGAAGCGGCGCGGTGCAGTGAGGCTCCCCTCACAGTCGGGGCAGACGAGGCCGAGCTTCGTGACAATGTCCGCTTCGGCAAGTTGCAGCGTGGTGAGCGCATCTGTCCCTGGGAGTTCGTCGAGGCGGTAGCGACGCTTGCAGGCGGTGCACTCAACAAGCGGATCGCTGAACGAGCCGACGTGTCCCGAAGTACGCCACACCTGTGGGTGCATCAGGATGCCTGCGTCAAGGCCCACCACGTCGTTGCGCTCCTGGACGATGCTGCGCCACCAGGCGCGCTTCACATTGTTCTTCAACTCCACGCCGAGTGGGCCGTAATCCCAGACGGCGTTGATCCCGCCGTAGATCTCCGAGCTCGGGAAGACGAAACCGCGGCGCTTGGCGAGCGAGACGATGACGTCGAGATCGGCAACCGCGGGGGTCGCGTCGGCGGCCGGCGTGCCGGCGAGCGTGATCGAAGGATCGGCGGTGATGCTCATGAAGTGGAAGCCTACCCGATCCGTCGCACGCTAGAGGGCGCGACCGAGAGCGATCCCCGCAACAGCGGCGGCGAACCCGAGAAGGAGCGACCCCGCCGCGTAGGCGAGGAGCGGAAGCGCCTCCCCTGCGTCGCTCATCCGTGCGAGCTGCAGCGCAAAGGTGGAGAAGGTGGTGAAGCCACCGAGTAGGCCGATGAGGAGGAGTGGTCGCGCCGCCTCGGGGAGCAGGCTGCGATCGATCAGTAGCACCGCGACGAGGCCGGCGAAGAAGGAGCCGACGATGTTGATGGAGAGTGTGGCGAGTGGTGCCGCAAGGCCGAGGCGCGCGGCGAGCGTGTCGATGCCACCGCGCAGGAGCGCGCCAGCACCGCCACCAATCGCCACGAGGAGCAGATCGCTCACGCTGTTCATGCCGCCACCTCGCTCATGCCATCACCTCATCAAGAAAGCTCCGACTCTTCGGCTCATGTCCGTAGAGCAGCAGGATAGAGCCACGGAGGGCGCGATCCGCCTCCGCGAGCGGTCCTGCTGGGAGGCGAAGTTGCGTGAGCTGTTCTGGAGGGAAGCGTCGCAGCGCGCGCAGGAGGCGCAGCGCGTCGCTACTCAGTGGAAGCCCCTCAGCATGTACTGCACAACGAATACCCCCCGCCGCCTCATCCCAGCGCAGCCCCTCCCCCTCAATCGGTGCGCGCCCGCAATCAAGGCACTGATCAAGCTCGGGGCCATGTCCTGCCGCATCAAGCAGTCCGAGTTCAACCCAGCGCGCAACCAACTCATCGGATGCGCCAGCTTCAAGCAGATCCCAGGCGTGAATCAGAAGCTCGTAGAGTTGCGGCTCAGGCTGCTCTTCACTGGTGGCGCGCTCAACGAGCTCCGCCGCGTACCAGGCAACAGCGCTGCTCTTGAGCCGTTCGCGGAGCCCAAGCCAGACGCGACGTGACTGCACCTGCGTCACGATGTCAAAGGTGCGGCCGGTGGCGAGGGCAACCTCAAGTTCGGCGAATGGCTCCACGCCGCCACCGAGCCGACTCGTTGGCTTACGCACCCCCTTCGCGATCGCCTTGAACTTGCCGCGATCCGGTGAGAGGAGGGTGAGGACGCGATCCGCCTCACCTAATCGAAATCGTGAGGTGACAACCGCCAGCGTCCGTGAGGTTCGGCGTTCAGGCATGGGGTCAGGGTAGCATTGGGGTATGACGGAGTTACGGGGCACACCCTCTGGCGCGAACCTGCTCGAGCTAGATCTTGACGTGCTCATCGCCGCAACAGACAAGGCGATCCTTGAACTCTTCGCGGAGTGGGAGGAGCCAATCACCGCCAACATGTACGACCAGATCCGCTATCACATGGGCTACGGCGATCCGACCGCGCGCCTCGGGAAGCGGATGCGCCCACTCCTCGGACTGCTCACCTACGCGTCGCTCTCCAGCGACTGGGAGCGCGCCATCCCCGGAGCCGCCGCAGTTGAGCTCGGCCATAACTTCAGCCTGGTGCATGACGATATTGAAGACAGTGACGCAGAGCGCCGTGGACGACCCACCCTCTGGGTGCGTGAGGGGATCCCCCATGCCATCAACACTGGTGACGCACTCTTCACCATCAGCCGCGTCGCAACGCACCGCCTGAGCGCGCTCGGCTTCTCCGACGCAAAGGTGATCCGGATGATGAAGATTTATGACGAGACCTGCCTCCGCCTCTGTGAGGGGCAGTTCATTGATATTGCAGCAAGCCAGAAGAACGAAATGCAGAGCGTGGAGCACTACTTCGAGATGATCGGCCGCAAGACCGCTGCACTCATCTCTGGTGGCGTTGAGTCAGCGGCGGTGCTCGCCACCGATGACAACGAGGTGATTGCCCGCTTCCGCGCCTTCGGTTGGGCGT
>JAPLHQ010000022.1 GCA_026389555.1 Chloroflexota bacterium | reverse complement strand
GCGTCAGTTCGCTGATCAGGTCGCCAGCGCTCTCCGTTGCGTTCTTCATTGCCACCATGCGGCTCGACTGCTCGCACGCCGTTGTCTCAAGGACCGCCTGGAAGACACGAGTGGCAACGTAGCGTGGGAGGAGCGCCTCAAGCACCGTGGCTGGGTCTGGCTCGAAGAGGAACTGATTCCCTGGGATCCCCGCCGTGTCTGCGGTTGGCTGGATCGGGAGGAGCTGGATCCCCTCTGGTCGCTGCACCAGCGTGGAGACGAAGGTTGGGTGAACCAGCGTGACGCTTGAGGCGCGGCTGCCGAGGAAGTCGTCCACGAGGAGTCGGACCAGGGGCGTCACATCAGCAAAGGTGGGCTTGTCGCCGTAGCCAGGGAAGGCGGCGGCGATCTCATACCCGCCGCGGGCGAGTGCGTCGCGCCCCTTCTTCCCGATGGTGATGACGCGGGTGCCTGGCCCTGCGCTCTCGAGCTCCTTCATCGCGAAGCGGGTCAGGTTGGAGTTCAGCGCGCCAGCGAGGCCGCGATCAGTGGTGAAGAGGACGATCAACTTGGCGCCGCCATCTGCCGGCTTGCTGAGAAGGGCGTGTCCCTCTTCGCCAAGGACGGCGGCAAGGTCGGCGATCACCTCATCAATGGAGTGACCGTATGGGCGAGCGGCGATCGTTGACTCCTGTGCACGCTTCAGCTTTGAGGCGGCAACGAACTGCATGGCGCGCGTGATCTGGCGGATGTTCTTCACCGCGCCGATGCGACGTCGAATCTCGCGCTGGCTTGCCATGCTGCCCTACTCCCCGCCGTTAGGCGAGGAACCCCTTCCTGAACGCGTCAACGGCGTCATCGAGGCCCTTCGCTGCGGTATCCGTCAGCGCCTGCTCCTTGGCGATCTCCTGGAGCACCTGCGGTCGCTCGCGCTCCAAGAATGCGTAGAAGCCGCTCTCAAACTCGCTGACGCGCGGCGTAGGGACGTCATCCAACTTCCCCTTTGACGCAACGTACAGAATTGCAACCTGATTCTCTACCGCGACCGGCGCGTACTGTGGTTGACGCGTGATCGCGGAGAGCTTCTCGCCGCGCGTTAACTGATCGCGTGTTGACTTGTCCAGGTCGCCGGAGAACTGCGCGAATGCCGCGAGTTCGCGGTACTGCGCAAGGTCAAGCTTCAACGGACCTGCAACCTTCTTCATCGCCTTCGTCTGTGCGGCGGAACCGACGCGCGAGACGGAGATACCAACGTTCACCGCCGGTCGCTGACCTGCGTTGAAGAGGTCGGTCTCAAGGAAGATCTGGCCGTCTGTGATGGAGATGACGTTGGTAGGGATGTACGCCGAAACGTCACCCGCCTGCGTCTCAATAATTGGCAGCGCGGTGATTGAACCGCCACCCAAATCATCGGAGAGTCGCGCAGCGCGCTCCAGGAGTCGGCTGTGCAAGTAGAAAACGTCGCCTGGATACGCCTCGCGTCCTGGTGGTCGGCGAAGGAGCAGCGCCATCTCGCGATACGCCACGGCGTGCTTAGAGAGATCGTCGTAGACGCAGAGTGCATCGCGCACTTCCTTCCCGTCAACGGTGACGCCAACTTCCATGATCTCTTCTGCAATTGCGCAGCCAGCGAATGGGGCAAGGTACTGCAGCGGTGCTGGATCTTCAGCGCCAGCGACCACGACCACGGTGTGGCCCATCGCTCCCTGCTTCTCCAACATGGCGACAACGGTACGCACGGTGGAAAGCTTCTGGCCGATCGCAACGTAGACGCAGATCAGGCCCTTCCCCTTCTGATTAATGATCGTGTCGATCGCCACGGCGGTCTTGCCGGTCTGGCGGTCGCCGATGATCAACTCGCGCTGACCGCGGCCGATTGGGATGAGTGCGTCAACCGCCTTGATGCCAGTCTGCACTGGCGTGGTGACCGACTTCCGGCTGATTACGCCTGGCGCAATGCGCTCAACGGGGCGACTCTTCTTTGCGTTGATTGGGCCCTTCCCGTCCAGTGGACGACCGAGCGGATCAACAACGCGGCCGATAAGCTCCGGTCCAACCGGAACCTCAACAACACGGCCGGTGGTCTTGACGGTGTCACCCTCTTTAATGCTCTTCGCATCGCCAAGGAGCACGGCGCCAACCGTCTCTTCGCCAAGGTTGAGTGCCATGCCAGCAACGCCGCCAGGGAACTCCAGAAGTTCAGACGAGAGTGCGCCGGAGAGTCCGTAGACCTGCGCAATGCCGTCGCCGACCTCTACTACGGTGCCGACGGTGCGCGACTCGGCGCTGCCATCAAAGCCCGCGATCTGCGACTTCAGGATGCTAATGATCTCGTCTGACTTGATTGCCATGGTTCTCTGCTCCTCGCTGCTCTACGCGCTGCGCCGGTTCAGCCGGCTGCCGAAAGGATGCTCTCGCGCATGCGCGCGAGCCGTCCCTTGACGCTTCCATCAATAAGGAGGTCGCCCACGCGAAGCGTGACGCCCCCTACAAGGCTTGGGTCAATGTCATATGTGACGCGCACTGCGCCACCAGCGATCTCTTTCGCCTGCGCCTCGATCTTGCTGCGCTCCTCCGCGCCAATCTCTGACGGGGTACTGACTCGTGCGTGCGAAATCTTGGCGCGAACATCGAGCGCCTCGTGCATCGCCTCGGCGATCGCCGGAAGCGCTGCAAGGTGCCTGCGCCCCGCAAGCATCGTCATCAGTGTGTGCACCGCTGGGCTCACTGGCGCTCCAGCCGCCGCCTCGACTGCGCTCACGCGCGCCGCAACGGGGGATCGTGGGTCATCCAAAATCAGGCCTGCGCCTGGGGTGGCCACCACCTCCGCCACTCGATCAAGGTCCGCCGCGACCGTCTCCGCCGCAGCCCCTTCGCCCGCAAGGGAGAGGAGGGCCGCCGCGTAGCGTCGTGCTGAACCGAGTGGTCGATCCATGCTCAGTTCTTCTTCCCGTGCTGTTCATCCAGGAACTCGCCAACGAGCTTGCGCTGTCGGTCGCCGTCCATGGAGGCGCCGACCACCTTGGTCGCCGCGCTGATGGCAAGGTCTGCAACTTCGCTTCTAATTGCTGCGAGTGCGCTGACGCGCGCCGCCTCAATCTCTGCCGTTGCGTCGTGACGCATCTTGTCCAGTTCAGCCTTCAACGTTGCAACCTGCTGATCACGAATCTGCGCCGCCGCCTTATCAGCGTTAGCGCGGATCTCGTTGGACTCACGTCGCGCCTCTGCGAGTGATGCGTCTGCCGCAACTTCTGCGCGACTCTTTGCGAGTGCGGCGTCCGCCGCGTCGCGAAGCCCGCGCTCGATGCGCTCACGTCGCTCGTCCAACATCTTGGTGATAGGGCCAAGCGCTGCTGCGCGCAAGACGATAATAAAGAAGCCGAAGTTCGCCGCAGAGACCAAGATCCAGAAGAGATTAAAGCTGAGGCCGGCCTCGGGGGCAGCGCCCTCAACGGGCACCTCCGAAGCGCGGATCGCTAGCGCAATCGCCGACTGAATGATCTGCTGCACCGCTATGACTCCTTACCTCTACGCGTGGTTGTGTCTGACCGTAATTAGAGAACGAGTGAAAGGATGCCGAGCACGATCGCAAGAACGCCGAGGCCTTCTGCGAACGCTGCACCGATGATGAAGACGCCGCGGATTGCACCGGCAGCTTCTGGATTTCGACCGATTGCACTCGCCGCTGCGGCGGTGGCAATGCCTACACCGAGGGCCGGCCCGATCACGCCGAGGGCTGCGATGCCCGCCTGAAGCTTGTCCATCTCTAGTACCTCCTACTTACGGCTGCCGATCGGACGATTCCGCTCGGTCAACCTGCTGCTGCTCAGCTACGGCTAGTGTGCCGCAACTTGTGATTCTGCTCCCGCCGTGGAGCTCCCCCCTGCCGCTGCAGGTTCGTGATGCTCATCGTGCCCCTCTTCGTGGTGCCCCTCCATGGCGAGCATGGTGAAGACCAGGACGAGCACGCTGAAGATAATCCCCTGCATCAGGCCCACGAAGAGCTCAAGGCCGTACAGGGCCATCGGGATGAAAGCGAGGGTGATGGTGGTCATCACGGTGAGCGCAAGTTCGCCACCGTAGATGTTGCCGAAGAGTCGCATGGCGAGCGTCACTGGCTTCACCAACTCAAGGAAGAACTCGAGCACGCCAACGAAGAGGCCGATGCCACCGTTCTTCAGGCTGAAGAATTTCCCAAGGTAGCCACCGATCCCGAGTGCGCGAATCCCTTGGTAGTGGAAGTAGACGAAGGCGACGAGCGCGAGTCCAACGGTCACATTCACATCACTCGTTGGCGCGCGGAAGGCATGAATGCGACCAACGCCAGGGATGAGGCCAGACCAGTTGGAGACTGCGATGAAGAGGAAGCAGGCGAGGAAGAAGGTGATGAACGGCTTTGCACCTGGACCACCGATCCCCATCGCAAATCCAGAGAGACCTTCAATGGCAAACTCCATCGCGTTCTGGATCTTTCCGGGAATCTCTTTGAGGTTTCGTGTGAGGAGGATCAACGGAACGATCACCACCACCATCACGATCCAACTCATGATGATGGAGCCGGTGATCGATGGATAGAAGTCGAAGAGTGTTGCGGCGTGATGCTCTTCACTGCCGAGATTAATGACGCTATGTGGAACGATCGGCTCAAGTGCGAGCTTGATCACGCCACCTGGGAATCCTTCAAGTCCGGCGCCGCCACTGATCACGCCAGCAAACACATCAATAAGGAGGACGCCGAGTGCGGCGAGGAGTAGGGTGCGCCTGGTCGAGCTCTTTCGGGCTACGGCCACCGTCATCTCAACTCCCTCTCTTCTGACTCGGCGCGCCTGCGCGCGAGTCGTGCCGCCTTCTCCAATGCGTCCTGTTCTTCAAACTTCTTGAGTCCTCGTGCCACGATCTGCGCCGCACCGAGAGCCCCAACGACGAATCCGCCAACGAAGCCGACGATCAAGAAGATCGGCCCACTGTTGAGCAGGCTATCCACCCATCGCCCGAGAAGCGCCCCCCCGAGATTCGCCACCAGGAGGGTGATGCCGATCTGCGAGAAGAGGGCGAAATACGCACTCTTGCTGCCGAGGCCTCCCGCGCCCGTTGCGTGCTCGATTGGACGATCGGATTCTAGCCGAGGGCTCTCAGTTTCGTGCTCGCTCACTAGAGCCCCTCCGCCCTGCGGGCGAGGTAGACGGCAACCCCGCCGAGCACCACGAGGAGGCCGGCGAATGCGTAGAGGGTGGCGCTCTCCGTCAGGAGGAGGGCACCGATTGAGAGGAGGGCGGTGATGCCATAGAGGACGAGGACGGCCGAGCGGTGCGAGAAGCCGTTATCTAGGAGACGGCGATGGATGTGGCTCTTGTCCGGCGTATAAGGGGAGCGGCCGGCAAGGATGCGCCCAAGGATGACGAAGAAGGCATCAATGATGGGGACGCCGAGGATGAGCAGTGCGGCGGCAACCTTTGCGGTGCCGAGGATGGCGAGGACAGCGAGGGCGTAGGCGACGGCGAGAATGCCACTCGTCCCCATATAGATAGAGGCGGGATGGAAGTTGTGGCGCAGGAAGCCGACCAGCGCGCCGGCGAGCGTGAAGCAGAGTGCGGCGAGCAGTGGCGAAGTGGGGAGCGCGATCAGGCCGAGTGTCACGGCAGCGAGGAGCGAGATGCCGCCTGATAACCCATCGAGCCCATCGATAAAGTTCATGCTGTTCTGCATGCCAAGCGTCCAGAAGATCGTCACGCCGAGTGCAACGGCGTCAGGGAAGAGCAGGACGCCTGCGCCAAACGGATTCGAGACGAAGAGGATGCGCAGTCCGAACGCGATAGGAATTAGTGAGATCAGCAGCTGCCCAAGTATTTGCCACCGCGCGCGCAGATCAAAACGATCATCAATAAATCCGATGACGCCGGCGATCAGCGTTCCACCGAGTAGCGCTGCTGCGCCTTGATCGGTGAGTTGCGCCGTTCCACTCCCTGGACTGATCTGAAGTTGCGGAGCAAGAAGGATGAGCACTCCGCCAACGAGTGTGAAAACAACAGCAACAGAGAGGCCGCCGGCGCGCGGTACTGGTTGCATGTTGATGCGTCGCTCATTCGGGTGATCAGCGATGTTGAAACGAAGCGCAACCTTGCGCATGGCCTGCGTTCCAAGCGATGTCAGTACCGCAGCGACAACGACGAAGAGAGCGATCACCGCTGCTTGTCTCCCGCCGCCGCGAGTGCTGATGCGTCGGATCCTGGAACTGGGAAGGCGCGTGCCATCTTGATCACCTCTGCCTCAATACGCCCAAGCGCAGCGGGGTCTTCGCGGCGCGCAATCGCTTCCGCAGACCAGACGGCGATCTGCTCCATCTCTGCAGGCCCCATGCCGCGCGTGGT
>JAPLHQ010000095.1 GCA_026389555.1 Chloroflexota bacterium | reverse complement strand
TGCATGGTAGCGAGGGCAGGAATCGAACCTGCTACCAAGGGCTTATGAATCCCCTGCTCTACCGGTGAGCTACCCCGCCATGCACGCCTCTACAGGATACCGAACCCACGCCCGCGGCGCACTTCCCCATCCAGCACGCCTCCTCGACTCAGGTAGGCTCCGTGCATGCTCCACGTGCTGATCCTCTGCCACGGCAATATCTGCCGCTCGCCGCTCGCCGAGGTGCTCCTTGAGGCGGCAGTCGCCGCCGACCCCGAACTTGCTGGACGCGTGAGCGTGTCGAGCGCCGGCACCTCCGACGAACATGAGGGCGAGGGGATGCACGCCAACTCCGCAGCCCTCCTCACTCAACGTGGGATGCGGACGGAGCATCGAGCGCGCAGGCTCACCCCTGCGCTGGCGGCGCGACAAGATCTGATCCTGGTCGCCGATCGGTTCAACCTGCGTGACGGCCGCGCGGTCGCCGCCGCAACTGAGCAGAAGCCAACGGTGCGACTCCTGCGCGACTTTGATCCGCAAGCGGCCGGGGAAGATCTGGACGATCCGTGGAGCTATCCGATGGAAGCGTATGAACGCGCTGCGGCAGAGATTACTGCTTCGATTCCAGGAATCATCGCGGAGCTACGCTTACGCATCTAAGCGCACTAACGCCTACTTGAACGAGAGGATCGCCTCCACAAGTACCGTGTCGAAGCGATCCGCATCCACTCCAACAGCTACGTCAACATCCGCAGTGCGGCCCCGTTGCACGAGACGATCGCCGTACCAGTCGGTGATCGTTCGCCCACGAGCTAGGTCGCCGAGCTCAACATCTACTGCCGCATGCACGAGTGCAAGGAGGTTCGGCACGGCGAGATGCGCAACGGCAACAGCGTCGTGTACGGCGGAGGCTGGCCAGTCGTACCGATCCTTATGGAAGATCGCGTAGAAGCGGAGCAGGTCGGCAAAGATCGTTGCGGGGAGCGTCCCCGCAGACTCAAGGCGCTTCAGCGCCGCCTCGCCAGTGAGCGCACGGTGCGTCGCGTCCAGGCAGACCATCGTGATCGGGATCCCTGCGGCAAAGACGATCGCCGCCGCATCTGGATCCACATAGGAATTGAACTCTGCAGAGGCGGTGACGTTCCCCTCTCCGATTGCGCCGCCCATCCAGCAGATATGCGCAATCTTCGGCTTTAGTTCGGGGTGATCGCGTAGCAGGATCGCAATATTGGTGAGTGGCCCGAGTGGGACGAGTGTCACCGGCTCTGCCGACTCGCGCAGCAGCGTTGCGATCAGGTCAACGGCGCCCGCCGCATGCTCAATGCCCACAGGAGCCGGAAGATCGGCGCCATCAAGGCCTGAATCACCGTGGACGTATGGGGCAACCCAGAGTGGGCGAACGAGCGGCACATCGGCGCCAGCAGCCACGCGCATCTTGTGCGCGCCGAGCAACGCAAGGGTGCGGCGGAGATTCTCATAGGTTTTTGGAAGTGAGGCATTGCCCGCAACGGCGGTAACGCCGAGCACCTTCAGCTCTGGTCGAGCGAGTGCAACCGCAAGCGCCATCGCATCATCATGACCTGGGTCGCAGTCAATGATGATCGGGAGCGGCTTTGCCACACTCCCCAGCGGCGCACGGCGCGGCGACGGGGGGAAGGGCGTGGAGAGCGGCATCGGGTTCGGTTTCAACTCGCTCATGGCAGCTTCGCAAACACGTCGACGATCGCGTTGGCGAAGCGCGTGCTGTCGATCGTCAAGCCAACGTCGCAGTTCGTTTCCAACTTGTCGCGCTTCAAGCGATACGGCGACGCATCGCCGATGGTTCGACCGCGCGCTGGTCCAGCTGTTGCGTCGACGACTACACGATAACGAGCAACACCAACAAGATCTGGCGACGCAAGGTGCAAGACAGCCACCGCGTCATGGATCGCCATTCGCTCGCCCTGACCCCACGCCGCGGATCGATCGAAGGAGAACTTCAGGAGCTCAGCGGCCACCTTCGCCGACTTACCTGGCAGCTGGAGCAGGCGATCAAGAATGGTCCGATCAAGTACGGCGTGATGGGTGACATCGAGGCCGATCATCGTGATCGGCAGGCCGCTGTTGAAGACGATCTCGGCGGCGGTCGGATCGGCGTAAATGTTGAATTCGGCGGAGGCTGAAGAGTTCCCCTCCCCTACAGAGCCACCCATGAGACAGATGTGGGAGATCTTCGGTGCCAGATGCGGGAACGAACGAATCAGAAGCGCAATGTTAGTGAGTGGTCCGATCGGAATGAGTGCGACCGGTTCGCTTGACTCGGTAAGGAGGCGCGCCATGAGGGCAACGGCCCCCTCAGGCTCTGCCTTGCGCGCGGCTTTCGGAAGGGCGGTGTTGCCGAGTCCCCCCTCGCCATGCACCTCAGTTGCGCGCTCAAGTGGTCCGGCGAGCGGTCCGACCGCACCTTCAGCCACTGGCACGTCTGGCGCTCCATAGAGCTCGAGAAGGCGGAGCGCATTCTCCGTGCAGTGATGCACGTCAGCATTCCCGCCAACGCTCGTCACGGCGAGCAGCTTCAACTCTGGTGCTACAACGGCACATGCGATCGCAAGCGCGTCGTCAAGTCCAGGATCGCTATCGATGATGACTGGGAGCGGATGCGCCGCAGTGCCGACGGGGGCTGTGCGCGGCGTGATCTCCGCGTGATGAAAGGTTGGCCAGCCAACCTGCGGAGATACGCTCAACGAACGCCTCTACCCTTGATCGTACGGGCGCCCCGCCGATGCCGGCGCACGGACGCGTCCGATCAAACCTGCAACAACGATGAGCGTCACAATGTATGGAATTGAAAGAAGAATCTGTGGCGGAAGGCCAACGCCGAGACCAGAGAGGAGCGTTGTTGCCGCGGACGCCATGCCGAAGACAAGTGATGCGCCGAAGGCGAAGATCGGGTTCCATGCACCGAAGATCACGGCGGCAAGGGCGATGAAGCCCTTTCCGGCGCTGGTATTCATGCCGAATCCACCAGTCCCGCTCAACGAGATGTAGCTCCCTGCGAATCCTGCGAGGAGACCGGCGATGAGCATCGCGCGATAGCGAAGCTTCACCACGTCAATACCCACAGTCCCAGCTGCGCTCGGCTGTTCACCCGCTGCGCGTAGTCGCAAGCCCCAGCGCGTGCGGTAAATCATGTACGTAAAGAAGAGGACAAGCCCCACCGAACCGTAGAAGTACGGGCTCAGCGAGAAGAGAATCGGTCCAAGGACTGGAATCTCCGAGAGAAGCGGGATCTGAATCGTGTCAATCCCGATCGGCCGATTGAACTGGCTATTCGGCTGAAGGATACGAAGATAGGCGAAGCTCGTGATCCCTACAGCCCCAATGTTGATGACCGTGCCGGCAATGATCTGGTCCACCTTGTAGCGAATGCCGAGCCAGCCGAGGAAGAGGCTGACGACAGCGCCGATGAGCGCGCCGGCGATTGGACCGGCAATCGCAACGCCCGTGATGCTGGATGCAATTGAACCGACCATCGCGCCAAAGAGGAGCTTCCCTTCAACCGCGATGTTCAGGAAGCCGCTGCGCTCTGCAATGATGCCCGCGAGTGCGCCAACACCAACGGGGATCGCAAAGCTCAACGTGCTCGTAAAGAAGACGGTGAGGTTCGCCGTGGTGCCATCAAGCAGCCGCGCGAGCAGGGCGAAGACGAGGAGCGGCGAGATGAGGCCGATGGCGAGTCGCCACTTGAATGCGGCGCCTCTGACGAACTGCAACCCCCCAGAGAAGGTTTACTGGGACGCTGAACTCGACATTCGTTCCGCCGATCTTGTCTGCCCAGAACGAGAAGTTGCCTTGAACACCCGCTGACGAGGTGGTGATCCAGACAGAGAGCAGCGTGAAGAGCGCGAAGAGGCCGGCGCGGATGCGCGATGCGAAGAGTTGCTGGTGCGCATCGGCCCCGTCGACAATCGCAACCGACGCGACGCTGGCCGACAGATCGGCCCCCTTCTTCTGCATCACCTTCCCCCCCTTGCTGCTCACTTGGTCACCTTGGCCTGGCGACGGCGGAACGGGTTCTTCAAAATCCCGAGCGTCAGCTCAGGCGCGGCAATAAAGGCGATAACGAGTGCCTGGATAAAGAGCAACATCTCAATTGGAATTGAGGTTTCAACCTGCATCAGGCTGCCGCCGTGCTGCAGCAGTCCGAAGACCAGCGCGGTGGCAACAACGCCACTCGGCCGTGTTCCACCCACGAGCGCGATGGCGATCGCCGTGAAACCCACGCTCCCCGCAATCCCCGGCGAGAGCTGCTTCACGGTCCCAACGGCAACAAGTGCGCCGCCGAGCCCTGAGATCGCGCCTGAGATGAGCATGGCGGTAATGATTGAGGTTGATGCGCCCATCCCCGCGTACTTTGCGGCGGCAATGTTGAGCCCTGCAGCGCGAAGCTCAAAGCCGCGCGTTGACCTGAAGAGGAACCAGCTCACGGCAACCGCTGTGAGGAGCGCCACGATGATGCCGATATCGAGTCGCAGGCTGGCGATCGGCAGGATCCCAGGGAGGTCAACGAACTGGCTGAGCTCCTTGGAGACAGGCTGGATGCGTGGTGGCTTCTGGATGAACTCAACGTTGGAGACGAGGAAGAAGACGAGCTGCGAGGCGATGAAGTTCAACATGATCGTGGTGATCACCTCGCTCGCCCCAACGCGAGCCTTAAGGAGGCCAGGGAGGAAGGCCCAGAGCGCTCCTCCGAGCAGCCCAAAGATCATGACGAGCAGGATGGCAATTGGAGCAGGGACAACACCGGCACCGAAGACGAGCGCGGCGATCGCACCCCCCACCGCCCCCATGGTGAACTGACCAGCGCCACCGATGTTGAAGATGCCGGTCCTAAACGCAATCGAGACGCCCAGCCCTACGAAGATGAGGGGCACTGAGGCGACAACGCTCTCAACGATCGGACGGAGCGCGCGCGCCCAAAGCTGCACATCGCCTGAAGCGAGTGCCTTACTGAAGTTTGCTGGATCGCCGAATGCGCCACGGAAGAGCGCGCTGTACGAGCTTGCAGCGCGACCGAAGCCGAGTGCGAGCGCTCCGAGAGGGTCAGAGAGGAGCATGCCAAGGACTTCAATGTCGGTGAAGACGAGGAAGAGGGCGCCAATCAGCAACGCCACAGAGATGGAGAGCGCTGGGACACGCACCTTCAGCCAGAACTGCTTCAGCGTGCTCACTTGGTGATCCCTCCCATCAACAGGCCAACGCGCTCGCGCGTTGCATCTTTGGCGTCCAGGATCCCAACGATTCGCCCTTCGTACATCACCGCAACCCTATCGCCGAGCGCCAACACCTCGTCCAGCTCGGTGCTCACGATGAGGACCGCGGCGCCAGCGTCACGCTGCTCAACGATGCGCTTATGGATGTATTCAATCGACCCAACATCGAGTCCTCGCGTTGGCTGCGCAGCAATCACAAGACGTACGTTGCGACTGAACTCGCGCGCAACGATCACCTTCTGCTGGTTGCCTCCAGAAAGCGAAGCAATATCGGTATGGATTGAAGGGGTGCGAACATCAAAATCTTTGACCGCCTTCTCAGTGGCGGCAGCGATCGCCTTACGGTCAAGCACGCCTCGCTTGCTATATGGAGGGAGGTGGTACGTGTTCAGGATGTAGTTCTCAGCAACCGTCATCCCCTTCACCATGCCGTCACGGTTGCGGTCTTCAGGGATGTGCGCCACGCCGGCCGTCGCAATCTCTCGCGGCGAACCCGCTGGCAGAGGCTTCTTCTCCAGGATGACGCTCCCGGAATCGATCAGACGAAGTCCGGTCAACGCCTCAACAAGTTCGGTCTGGCCATTCCCCTGCACCCCGGCGACTGCAAGGATCTCACCGCTCCGAACTTCAAACGAGGCGTCGTTTACGGCGAGAGCACCCGCGTCATTGAGAACGTTGAGCCCCTTCACCTCCAGGACCGCCTCGGCAACGTGAGACTTGGATCGACTGACGGTGAGTTGCACCTCGCGGCCAACCATCATTTCGGCAAGGATCGATGCGGTCGCCTTCGCTGGAGTTGTCTCACCAGCCACTGCGCCACGGCGCAGCACGGTGATCTTGTCCGCAACGGCGATCACTTCGTTCAGCTTGTGCGTGATGAAGATCACCGACGTCCCACCCTTGGCAAGGCCACGAATGATGTCGAAGAGCTCTTCAGTTTCTTGCGGCGTGAGCACCGCTGAAGGCTCATCAAGCACGAGGATGTCGCTCTTCCTGTAGAGCGCCTTGAGGATCTCTACGCGTTGTCGCACGCCAACAGGGAGTGACTCAATCTTCGCGTCAGGGTCTACATGAAGGCCATGCTTCTTTGAGAGCTCAGCGACCTGCGCGCGCGCAGTGGCTCGATCAAAGCTACCGAGTGGGCCCTTGGTTGGCTCATTGCCAAGGACAACAGATTCAGTGACATCAAAGACGGGGACGAGCATGAAGTGCTGGTGAACCATGCCGATGCCGGCATCAATGGCCTGGGCTGGATCGCGGAAGATGCGCTCTTTACCGTCAATCAGGATCTTCCCTGAGTCTGGACGGTAGAGGCCCGAGAGAATATTCATCAGGGTGGTCTTCCCCGCCCCATTCTCGCCGAGTAGTCCGAGCACTTGTCCCTTATCAACGGAGATGGAGATACGGTCGTTGGCAAGCACGCCTGGGAACTGCTTTGTAATCTGCTGCAGTTCAAGCCTCATACAACGCGCACCCTCCCTGCCTGATTGATTTAGTAACCCCACCCGAGTGCCGAAGCACTCGGGTGGGGTCCGCGAATCATCGCTTACGCGACGAGCCGGTTAACTACTTCGTTGCGTAGTCGGCAACCACAACTGAACCGTCGATGATCGCTGCCTTAAGGGCCTCGACCTCCGCCTTGAGCTCAGCCGTGACGAGCGAGCCGAAGACTGCGGTCCAGTCTGACTCGGTTCGATCAAGCGTTGCGATCTGAACGCCGCCGTTCTTGAGCGTACCAATGTAATTGGTGCCGCCCTTGTTGCCTGCGTAGTTGTCGTTCACTGCCGTGATCACTGCAGCACCGATGTTCTTCTGTGCTGAGGTCAGGAGCGTTCCACAATACTCAGGAAGGCTGATGCACTGGTCAAGGTCAACGCCGACCGAGTACAGGCCCTTGTCGAGCATGTACTGGTAGGAGCCGTTGCCGGTGGTGCCTGCAACTGCATGCACAACATCGGCGCCCTGGCCAACAAAGCCTTCTGCGGTCGTCTTACCGAAGTCCACGTCGTTAAACGGCGCGGTGCTTGGGTTAAAGGTACCGGTCTTCGCAACTGGATCCCAGCCCAAGACCTTGATCGCTTCGCCCTTCTTCTCGGCGTAATAGTTGGCTCCTGCGACCCAACCATCCATGAACTTGGTTACGCCTGGGTACGGTGCGCCACCGTAGGTTGCGATTGACTTGGTCTTGGAGATGCCTGCTGCCAAGTAGGCGGCGAGCATCGAAGCCTCGTCGATCTGGAAGTCGATGCCGGTGAAGTTCGCCGGAATCGTGCCATCCTCAAGTGCCCAGGTTGCGTCTACCCAGCCGAACGCAATGTCAGCGTTCGCTGCGTCAACAACAGCGGCCTGCAGGGCGGTGCCCTGGTTGTAGCCGACTGCGATGACGGTATTGCAGCCCTGGTCGATCAACTGCTGAATGTTCGGCGCGTACGACGAATCATCGACAGCGGTTGTGTAGGCGATCTGGAAGCCATCGGCCTCAAGCTGCTGCAAGCCTTCGTAGGCTGACTGGTTGAAGTTCTTGTCCGCTGGACCACCGGTGTCCAACGAGAGGCATGCCTTGTAGTCGCCCTTACCGGCGTCTACTGAGGCGGATGGGGACTCGGTCGAACCGCCGCAGGCGGCAACGACGAGCACCAGCATGGTGAGGAGCGCGAACATTCGCGTCTTCATCTTTATGTAGCCCTCCGCTATTACTGCTTGCCTAGGCGCAACGCGCCACAGGCGGGCCAGCACTGTGCTGGCCACTGGCGGCATTCTGCCCTATTCCCCCCTGACTTGCGCTCAGGTTCCATCCACCCACGAAGGGGGGCGGGTGGGCGAGGTTATTCGTGCGAGGAGAGGCGGGCGAGGCGCCAGGTATCGAAGCGTTGCAGGAGCGCCTCCCGCAGCGGCTCAGGCGCAAAGGCCGCCTCGTATCCCGCATGCGCGATCTCCAGCAGTTCTGTAACAGAGGCGCCGAGCCGGCGTCGGACGCGGCCGTACTCCTCGCTCAGCGTCAGGTCGCTGACAATCAGATCGTCCGTGTTGAGGGTGACGCGGAGGCCGCGGCGATGAAGCGTGAGGATCGGGAAGTCGCCGTAGCCGGAAACGATCGCCGCCTGCACGTTGCTTGAAGGGCAGAGGTCAAGCACCACGCCACGGGCGATCAGCTCATCGCAGAGTGCTGGGTCCTCTACGGCAACGGCCCCATGCGCGATGCGCGCAGGCTTAACGTCGAGCGCGCGGCGCACCTGCGCCGCGCCACCCCACTCGCCAGCATGCAGGGTGATCGCAAGGCCGCCGTCACGCGCAACATCAAATGCTGATTTGAAGGTGAGAGGATCCGGGAATGCCGCCTCACGCCCAGCGAGATCGAAGCCGACCACGCCGAGATCTTGTGCCGCAACAGCGGCGGCGGCGAGTGCGCGGTTCTCCTCCACGCTATGCGACCGGAGTGCCGTGATGATCAGGCGCACCTCAACGCCACACGCGGTGGCGGCGGCGTTTGCCCCCTTTGCAACTGCGGCGATCACCTGTGACTGTGTGAGCCCTTTCGCCGTGTGCAGATGAGGACCCCAACGCAACTCCATATAGACGACGTTCTCTGCCGCCTTCGCGCGCACCAGCTGATCCGCTGCGCGCTCCAACGCTTCAGCGTCTTGCAGCAGCGCGATCGGTAGGTCAAAGGCGCGCAGCAGATCGGCCTGGTCGGCGCAACGCTCAGGGGCGACGAGTGCGGCGCGCATCTCTGCCCAGTCGCGCGGTGCCTCAACGCCGCGCGTCTTCGCAAGCTCGAGTGCAAGGCTCGGGTCAAGTGAGCCATCAAGATGAAGGTGCAGCTCCGCCTTCGGCATCTCCGTCAAGAAGCGAAGGTCGTCGTCGGCGCGCGCGAAGTGTGGCTCGCGACCCCCCTGTTCACCTGTTCTCATTGCAGCACCCCTCCCCTTGCCTCAACTTCGTGCGCAGAGGATACTCTCCCCATGAGCCTCTCACTCCCCACCGCAACAGATTCGCGCGCGCTGGCCGGATGGCTCCGTGACGTCACCCCGGTTGATCGCGTTGGGATTGAGGAGCGCGTGGCGGCGCTGAAGACTCGCTCGATCAAGAAGTCGACCAAGGTCTGGGCGCTCCGCCTAGCAATCAGCATGTGCGACCTCACCACGCTGGAGGGGAAGGACACTCCGGGGAAGATCAGGCAGCTCGCCGCCAAGGCGATGCGCCCGCAGCCGGGCAACAGCGAAGTGCCATCTGTCGCGGCGCTCTGCTGCTACCCCGACATGGTCGCGATCGCGAAGGAGGCACTCGCTGGGAGTTCCGTGAAGGTTGCCTCCGTTGCCACCGCATTCCCAAGTGGACGCTCCTGGCTCGACCTCAAGATCGCCGAGACGAAGCACGCCGTTGCTGCGGGGGCAGATGAGATCGACATGGTGATCGACCGTGGCGCCTTCCTCTCCGGAGACTTCGCGAAAGTCTGGGACGAGATCGTGGCGGTGAAGGACGCCTGCGGTCCGGCACATCTAAAGGTCATCCTTGAGACGGGCGAGCTTGGGAGTTACGACGATGTGCGTCGCGCATCGGTCCTTGCGATCGCAGCCGGTGCTGACTTCATCAAGACCTCTACTGGGAAGGTGACGCCGGCCGCCACACTCCCCGTCACACTCGTGATGCTCGAAGCGATTCGCGAGCACTGGAACCGCACCGGACGCGTCGTTGGGATGAAGCCGGCCGGCGGGATCAAGAGTGCGAAAGAGGCGATCCAATACCTCGTGGTCGTCCATGAGACGCTCGGTCCCGACTGGCTCACCCCCGACCGATTCCGTTTCGGCGCATCAAGCCTCGTCAACGACCTGCTGATGCAGTTGGAGAAAGAGGCGACCGGCGCATACGCCGATCCCGACGACTTCACCCTCGACTAGCGCGAGCTACGAGCCGATCGGATGCCAGACGGTCTTCATCTCTAGGAAGGCGGTCATCCCGTCAATATGTTCGCCGCGCTCCCCCTCAAAGGCACTGGCGCGATCCTTCTCGCCGTGTGGGCGACGAGCGACGCGCGCCACATGCTCCGCCGCGCCGCGCTCCGCGTCTGCGAGCAGATCATCTGGGCAGCCCCAAAGGTCTACGCCATCAATGTCCGCGTGGCGCGTCAGGTGCGGCATCAGCTCCGAACGACGACCGGTCAGGATGTTGACCACGCCGGCGGGCACGTCACTGACGGCGAGTGTCTCGGCGAGTGTGACGGCGGGGAGGGGCGCCCCCTCGCTCGCAAGCAGGATCGCAACGTTTCCGCCCGCCAGGACACCTGCGAGTCGCGTAACAAGTCCGAGCAGCGGCGAACGCTCTGGCGCAACGATCGCCACAACACCCGTTGGCTCAGGGATGGTGAAGACGAAGTGCGACGAGGCGACAGGGTTTGTTCCGCCCAAGACGGCGGGGATCTTATCTGGCCAGCCTGCGAACCAGACGAGTCGGTCGATACTCGCCGCAACCTCCTCTGCCGCCTCCGACTTGCCGTAGCCGTGCGCCATCAGGTCGTCGCGGAACTGCGCGGCACGGCCCTCCATCAGCTCTGCGACGCGGTAGAGAATCTGTCCGCGGAGTGATGCGTTGCGTGCCGCCCAGCCCGGTGCCGCACCGCGCGCCGCCTTCACCGCTTCGCGGAGATCCTTGCGTGATGCACGCGCAACGTTGGCACTTCCGCCGCGTGCAAGTTGCAGCACATCAGTACGACCCGACTCACTGCGTGGGAATGCGCCGCCGATATAGAGCTTCGGCGTGCGACGAATCTCAAGCCTCGCATCATCGGGCGCCGCAACTGCGGTGATCAGCGCGCTCTCTCTCTTGCCGCTCTTCTTCCCCATTAGGAACTCCTCAGGTAGGCGTGGAGCCCCTGCAGGCCACCCTCGCGACCGTAGCCAGACTCCTTGTAGCCGCCAAACGGTGAAGTTGGATCGAAGCGATTGAAGGTGTTCGCCCAGACAACGCCAGCCTTCAGTTGCGCCGCAACCTGCAGGATGCGACTCCCCTTCTCCGTCCAGATGCCGGCGGAGAGTCCGTATGCCGTGTTGTTCGCCTTCTCAATCGCCTCATCCACCGTGCGGAAGGTGATCGTGGAGAGGACCGGCCCGAAGATCTCTTCGCGAGCGATGCGATGGCTCTGCGCCACGCCAGTGAAGAGCGTTGGCTTATAGAACCAGCCGCGCGTCGGAAGCACGCACTCTGGCTGCCAGAGCTTCGCCCCCTCTGCCACGCCGCTCGCAACTAGCTCACCGATCGTCTCCATCTGCGCGCGCGAGTTGATGGCGCCAACATCGGTGTTCTTATCCATCGGGTCACCAACACGAAGTGTGGTCATGCGCTCCTTGAGCCGCGCGATGAACTCTTCGGCGATCGACTCCTGGACCAGGAGGCGACTCCCTGCGCAGCAGACCTCGCCCTGATTAAAGAAGATCCCGTTGATCACGCCCTCCACCGCCTGGTCGAGCGCCGCATCCTCAAAGACGATGTTCGCCGCCTTGCCACCAAGCTCCAGCGTCAGCGCCTTCCCCTGCCCCGCGATCCCCTGAGCGATTTTGATCCCAACAGAGGTGCTCCCTGTGAAGGCAACCTTTGCGACGCGCGGATCGGTGGCAATCGCCATCCCCATCTCGCCCGGTCCCGTGATGATGTTGACGACGCCTGGCGGAAGATCCGCCTGCTGGCAGACCTCAGCGAAGAGGAGTGCGGTGAGTGGTGTGGTGCTTGCAGGCTTCAGGACCACGGTGTTCCCTGCGGCAAGTGCCGGCGCAATCTTCCAGGCGAGCATCAGCAGTGGGAAGTTCCACGGGATCACCTGACCAACCACGCC
>JAPLHQ010000020.1 GCA_026389555.1 Chloroflexota bacterium | reverse complement strand
GGACACGCTCGCAACTAATCCTGAAGGGCTCGCCTTTTTACGGTCCATTGTCGAGCGAGGACCTGATACATCGCGCGTCATCCTCATTGGGCGCCGCAGCGCATCACTGCGCTTGGCGACGGCAAGAAGCAAGCGTGGCGTGCTTGAGATTGGCGCACAGGCGCTACGGATCTCGCCACAGCAGACACGACAGATCGCCGAGGCGCGTGGGTGGAGCGGTACGCCAAACCGGCTGGAAGAGGCACGACGTGCCGCTGCTGGTAATGGGGGTGTGCTCGCCGCATGGCTCTCCCGCGAGACTGATGCTGCACTTCAAGGTGATCTCAACGACTTCATCTGCCGGGATGTTGTTGCGGGAAGCGCGCCGCTTCTGCGGCGGCTCGCGCAGACCAACGGAGGTCAGGCTGAACTTGAGGTGCTCAGCTCACTCTGGGGCGAGGGCCTCCTCCTCGCTCCCGCCTCACACGATGAGCTTGGAGGGGATGGCTGGGCGATCCCAGAGATGATCGCCACGGCACTCAACCTGCCACCGAGGATCGTTCGCCACGCCGCAGCCCCTAGCGAGCCCTCAACGTATCTGGTGCAGATCCGTCCACAGCGTGAGCGGCGCGTCGTTATTCACGACCTTGGCCCGCTGATGGTTGAGGCGAACGGCCTCACGGTTGCCGGCTCTTCCATTCGACCGCGTTCGCTTGCACTTCTCATGTATCTCGGCACACGCCCTCGTCACTCCGCAACGCGCGAGGAGGCGATCGACGCACTCTGGCCAGACGCTGAGCCGCAGGCGGGCCTGAATTCGCTAAACCAAGCGATCTACCACCTACGGCGCGCGATTGACCCTGACTACGATGCTGCGCCAGAAGGGAGCGCAACACCGTACGTGCGGCATGAGGCAGAGATCGTCTCAATGAACCCAGAGCTTGTGCAGTTTGATTCAGCGCGGCTGGGTGCACAGCTCAACAAGATTCGCGTCCGTCCGCGCGCCGAAGAGTTGGAAGAGTTGCTTGATAACTATAACGGACCATTTGGCGCTGAACTTCCGTTTGAACCGTGGGCCGAGCGATATCGCAGCACGCTTGAGGTTGGACTGCTGACTGTCATGGAACGTGCAATTGCCGCTGCGCACGCTGCAGGTGATTACGATCGGGCGATCAACCTTGCGGCACGCGCAGCACGTGTTGATCCAGAAGATGGTGGCTTGCTTGAGAGTCTTGCGATGCTCCTTGCAGAAGATGGTGCGATGACTGGTGCGCGCCGCGCCGCACGACGTGCCGTCACGGTATTGCGGGAGATGGAGATTACGCCCCCTGCAGCACTGCTGCAGCTAAGCGAGCGACAAGAGTTGCGCGCTACGCGCGTGTTGAGCGAGCGTACGAAAGACTTGCACTAATCGCAGCCGCTGCGCCAATCAGTACCGTTGCACCGTACAGTAAACACTTGCCGCACCATTCGCCGATGAAGAGCGCCTGGATAAGGATCAGCGCGATCTCAATTGCAGAACCGGCGATCCCAGCGAGGAGCCAGATTGCGAGCGCCTCTTCGCGCTTCGTGCGCGCGTGCAGATATGCGGCGGCGAGCAAGACAAGAGATCCAACAAGACCGATCGCTGCGATTGGAATTGGACCAATGCTCGACCACTGTGATGCCTCTACGGTCTTGCAGCCGCCAAACGGTCCCCATGCAGGGCCGCACACTTCAGGGAAGAAGCCGATCTTCTCTCCAAGAATGAACGCCGAGATGCCCACGCCAATCGCAGAGAAAAGGATTCCAATGCGGTGCGCCCGCGACACGAGTTACTTCCCTAGCGCAGCGTCAATGCGTGCGTAGAGATCGTCAGGCGCTGGGATTCCTGAGTCCATCCAGTCACCAAGGATCAACGTTGGTGTACCGGTGATGCCGAGTGACTTGGCCTCTGCTGCATCCGCCTCTACCCCTGCACGTACGGCAGGATCGGCGATGCAGGTGTCCCAGGCGGTGAGATCGACTCCCGCCGCTTCAGCAATCTTGCGTAGTCGCTCGGCGCTGAACGCACCTTCGTTTTCGCCGCTCTGGTTCGCGAAGATGTACGAATGGAAGTCCCAGAAGAGGTTTTGGTTAGCGGCGCACTCTGCGCCGACCGCTGCGGTGAATGACTCTTCGCCGATAAACGAGTAGTGGCGGTGTTCGATTCGCAGCTTCCCTTCAGTGACATAGCGCTCATAGAGGGATGGCTCTGCGCCATTTGCCCACGCGCCGCAGATCGGGCACTGATAGTCGGTCCAGACGGTGAGCACCACTGGGGCATCCGCAGCGCCGAGGCCGTGATCGGTGGCAAGGCCGTCAGCCGGAATCAGCGTTGGGGCGACCGGCGTGAAGTCGCCAGTCATGGAGGGGGTTGGCTTTGAGTCGAACGGGTTGGAGAGGAAGAGGACGACCACACCTACAACTCCGACCACGAGGCCCATGAGCACGGCGCGTCGAATAAGTTCCATTTGGGGAGTATAGCGCTGGAGCCTCAGGGGCTCTGCGGCCGTCTATTGATACTCGGTATCATATGTGGTAGGCTCTGGGTATGACAGAAGAGATGCTCGACGCGCTGGATCGCGCAGGGGTGCGCCTGACCGGCCCACGCCGGAAGCTCGCCGCGCTTATTGAGCGCCGCGAGGGGCACTTCACCGCCGCTGACCTGCTGAAGGATGCTGGCCGGCGGAGGATGGGGATCGGACGCGCAACCGTCTTCCGACTCCTGGAGCTCCTCAGCGAGCAGGGGCTCGTTGAGCGGATTGACCTCCCGGACGGAACGCACGCCTACATTCCATGCGAGCCAACACATCACCACCATCTTGTCTGCCTCAACTGTGGCGCCACAACAGATGTGGACGACTGCGGAATTGAAGCGGTGACGCGCGAAGCGGCGCGCCGCTCCGGTTTCAAGATTGAACAGCATCGGCTCGAACTCTTCGGCCGCTGCCCCGACTGCCGCTCCGCCAACTAGGCGGAGCAGTTTTTTACCCGCCTAGCAACGCTAGGCATACATAGGAGGAGCCATGAGACTAGGTATCAAGAGATCCACATGGACGACAGTGGGCGCAGCGCTTTCGTCGCTCGTCCTGGTTGCTGGATGCAACGGAAGCGCAGCTTCGCCGTCTCCTAGCGAGAGCAGCGAGGCTGCTGCTGACTACACGGTGATTGCAACAACCAGCGTGTTTGCTGATCTTGCGCAACTTGCGCTTGGTGACAACGTGATGATCGAAACGATCGTCCCGGCTGGTGTTGACGTCCACACATTTGAGCCATCCCCCGCCGACGCGCAGAAGCTCGCTGGCGCGGACCTCATCGTCATGAACGGACTCGGCCTTGATGAGTGGGCACTCTCGCTGCTCGAAGCAGCTGGCAAGAGTGAAGAGGATGTGCTTGAGCTTGCAGAGGGCATCGACGAGAGCAACGCGTGGGTCTACCTCGAGGGAGAGGAGCACGACGCGGCGGCACCCGATGCGCACGGGCATGGTGGCAGTGATCCACACATCTGGCTCGATCCGAAGGGCGCAGCAATCTACGTTGATCGCATTGCCGCGCGAGTAGCAGCTGAACTTCCAGAGCGCGCGGCGGAGATCGAGTCAGCACGTGATGCGTTCCACGACGCATTCGGCTACTTCGCTCGCGCCTACGGAATTGAGATCGTTGGTGTTGCGGTGGAAGCACCCGGGCAAGAGCCGAGCGCGAAGGAGATTGCAGCGTTGATTGACGCAATCAAGGCGGCTGGAGTGACGTCGGTCTTCAGTGAAGCGCAGTTTCCTTCAAAGGTCCTCGACCAGGTTGCGGCCGAAACTGGCGCGACCGTCCTAGAGAACCTCTACTCCGATGCACTAGGTGACGCACCTGCGAACAGCTACCTTGGCGCGATGCGTGCAAATGCATCAGCGATCTTGGCTTCGTTCAAGTAGTGCGATGATGGTGCAATGAACGAACGCGTTGCACCATCAGTTATTGAAGGCCGCACGCCCTTCTCGCGTTCTGAGGGGCGTGCGGTCACTATCTCCAGCGTGTCCGCAGGATACGGTGATCGTGCAGCAATCAGCGACATCACCCTTGACCTCGCGCGCGGTTCGCTGACGGCAATTTTTGGACCGAACGGTGGTGGGAAGTCCACGCTGTTGAAGTGCATCGCTGGGCTGATGAAGCCGTGGTCGGGAACCATTGAGGTGTTGGGTGCCGCTGTTGGGGTGCATGCGGCGCGTGTCGCATATGTCCCCCAAGCGGAGCAGGTTGACTGGAGCTTTCCGATCGCCGTTGATGAAGTGGTGGCGATGGGTCGCACGCCGCGCATTGGACCGCTTGGTCGTGCTGGTGCCGCAGATCGCGCCGCCGTCGCAGAGGCGCTCGAGCGCGTCGACATGGCTGGCCTCGCCGATCGTCAGATCGGAGAGCTCTCTGGTGGCCAGCGACGACGGGTCTTTATTGCGCGCGCGATCGCCGCAGATGCTGAGATCTACCTCTTGGATGAGCCGGTGACTGGGGTTGACCCGGTCACGCAGGAGAAAATCATGAATATCCTGGATGCCGAGGCGGCGCGAGGGAAGACTGTGGTGGCAACGACTCATGATCTCGCCTGCGCCGCGCAGCGCTTCCACGATGTGGTCGCCCTCTCAGGACGTGTGGTTGCCCACGGCCCAGCGCAGCTCGTCCTTGACCGCGAGGTGCTCGAGAAGACGTACGGCGGCCACCTTGTCCCACTCGCGGATGGCGGCGTGGTGCTCCTTGATGACCCACACCACTCCCACGGCGCGCACGAGGGCCACGAGTGAGTCCGGCTGACTTCCTCCTTGAGCCACTTGCCTACGACTTCTTCGTTCGTGCGCTCGTTGCGAGCGCGCTTGTTGGCGTGGCATGTGCAGTGGTGGGCTCATTCGTTGTGCTGAAGGGGATGAGCTTTATTGGTGACGCGGTGAGTCACGCCGCATTCCCTGGAATCGTGATCGCCTACATGCTCGGCCTCCCTGTCATCCTTGGTGGCGCCGTTGCTGCGATCGGCACGGCACTCGGTATTGGCGCTCTGACGCGTCGATCTGGACTTCGCGCGGACTCCATCATCGGCGTTCTCTTTGCGGGAATGTTCGCGCTTGGCGTTGCACTCTTCTCGTCAATCCCAAACTATGTTGGTGATCTCTTCCACTTCTTGTTCGGCGATGTGCTCGGCATCAGCGTCTCGGACATGATCGCCCTGAGCGTGCTCGTGGTTGCACTTCTTCTTGTGATTCGTGCGCTGTGGAAGGAGCTTCTCTTTGCAACGTTTGATCCGCTCGGTGCTGGCGCCGCGGGACTCCCCGTCCGCCGCCTCGACGATCTCCTTCTCATCTTGATTGCTGTGACGATCGTCATCAGCCTGCAAGCAGTTGGCATTGTCTTGGTGGTCGCCATGATCACCACGCCGGCGGCAACAGCGCAGATGCTCGTCAAGCGATTCGGTCAGATGATTCTGGTCGCTGCGCTCATTGGTGTCACCGCTGCAGTCGCCGGACTCTACCTTAGCTATGCGTTGGACCTTGCGTCTGGCGCTGCAATTGTCTTGTTTGAAACCGCGCTCTTCTTGGTTGTTCTACTTGTCACGTCGCTGCGCGGACGCCGCGCGGCGTAGTTAGCGGAGTCCGGCGAAGAGATCCTCTTCTGGAAGCGTTGGCTCGCTGCTCAGTCGATGCGCAAGAAGTCGATACTGTTCACGCGCTCCGAGTGCGATCTGATCTTCTTCGCTCAACAGTAAGAGCGGACCATCTGGCTTGATCTGTGTCGCGTGCGCTTGGATCGCGCGGCGCTTTGCGCCGAGCTGCCCTTTGATGTTGATGCGCGTTGTGATCAGTTCATCTGGACAGGCCATCATGGCGCGCCAGGCACGCCACTTCTCTAGCTCTTCTGCCGTGACGTCTTTCGGTTCACTCCACCACGATTCAATTCCGCGCGACTCAAGAAGTGCCAGCACGGCGTCGCGCTGCGAATCGGGAATACGTACCTCATAGAGCTTCTTTGGGGACCAGGCTGGCCCAGCCGCTGGTCGCCATGCTGGGTCACCTGCAACCTCCCATGCACGGCGCGCGATCTTTGCGGCGGCGATGTGATCCGGGTGGCCGTAGCCACCGAAGTCGTCATAGGTTGCAATGACGTCTGGTTGTGTTGCGCGGATCAGTTGCACGAGCGGCTCAGTGGTGTCATCTAGGTTGGTATTGATGCGGTGATGAAACGAGCGTGGATCGCTATTTCCATCTGTGCCATCCATTCCGGAATCGCGGTAGCCGAGGTTCTCCCAGCGCGCCACGCCGAGCGCGCGCATCGCCGCGGCGATCTCACCCATGCGTGTCTCACCTAGTCGCTCGTGCTCATCTGGTGTATCGCGCTCTGGGATGACGATTTCGCCGAGCTCGCCTCGCGTCCCAGTCACCACGATCACATCTGTCGCCTCACCTCGGGCGGCGGAGTTCGTGGCGGCGTAGTGCGCCAGGGTGCCGCCCATGCTGATCGTCTCGTCGTCCGGGTGGGCATGCACCGCCATAAGGAGGAGGTTTCCTGCGTTGTCCATCCCTGCATCGTACGCGTGGGCTCGGCGAGGCGCGCGGGTCGGCTACCCTACCGCTAGTGGAGAGCGCCGAGCGGGCGCGAGCGAGTGGCGCAGGAGGTTGAGATGGGAGAGAAGAGCGTGCAGCGCTGGGCCCTCGTGCTTGGCGCCTCAAGTGGGATCGGCGAGGCCTCGGCACGCCACGCCGCGGAGGCCGGCTACAACATCTGCGGCGTCTATCTCGGTCGCTCCCGCGGCGAGAAGCTCGATGCCGCCATTGCCGCCGTGAAGGCGACCGGCGTTGAGGCGCTCTACATCCGTGGCAACGCCGCCGATGACGAGAAGCGCGCCGAAGTGATCGCGCAGCTCTCCGAGCGCTTCACCGCCGCGCGCGCCGCTGGCGCCGAACCACAACTCGGCATCGTGCTGCACTCCCTCGCCTTCGGTAGCCTGCAGCCCTTCCTGCCGTCGGGTGAGACCCCAACAATCACGCGCAAGCAGATGGATATGACCTCCGAGGTGATGGCGCACTCACTCGTCTACTGGGTTCAAGATCTCTACGCGGCTGGACTGATCGGCGGCACCACGCGCATCTTTGCAACGTCATCCGAAGGCGCGTCAAAGGCGGTCCCAATGTATGGCGCTGTCTCCGCCGCCAAGGCCGCAGTAGAGGCGCACTGTCGTCAACTCGCCATTGAGCTCGCAACACTTGTCCCTGGCGCCACCGTCACCGCGCTACGACCTGGCGTTGTTGACACACCAGCGCTACGCAAGATCCCGGGGAGTCAGGACTGGATTGACGTGGTGATGAAGAAGCATCCAGGGAAGCGACTCACCACACCGGATGATGTTGGTCGCGCAATTGTGGCGCTCTCCGCGCCAGGAATGAACTGGGTGACGGGGAATACAATTACGATTGACGGCGGGGAGCAGATCGCCGGCGGCTGATCCAGACGACCAGCAACGGCGCGAGCACCGTAACTCCAGCGATCGGCAGCGTCACCTCTGCAACAACGCCCGCGATGCGCAACAGCGCAAGTACAAGCGCGGCAACACCAACTGCAACGCCTCGATCAGATGGTCGTGCGCCAACATTAAGTCTCGCCGCGTTCGCACCGAGCAGGATTGCTGCAACGCCGAGCCAGGCCCAACCAGCCGACGGCGAAGGCGCATCACCCATCACGATCGAATACGTCAGAACAAGTGCAGCTGCTGCAACGATTGCCGTCTGGTCAATTGTCTTGGCGCTCACGCGGATCTGCACTAGATCTTCTTTCCAATCATTTGTTCAAGAATGGTTGACGGAGTTGCAATCACTGGCGTTTCTTCATCAGGTGTCAGCCCTGTAAAGCGCGTCTCCATCTGCAGTACGCCAGCCCAGATCTTTTCGTTCGCATCGTCGCTGTTATCGTGAACGCTGCCGTCGCGAATCTTCCCTGACGCTTCGCTGATCTTCATGCCAAGCATCGTGGTCGCCTTCAACTCTTTTTCGTGTGAAGCGCGCAGCTCTTTTGATCGACCAGGGACAAGCTTCTCAACGAAGGCGTCGAGCTGTGCCACCTTCTCCGCGCCCGTGATCTCTTCGCAGATGCCGAAGAGTGTCGCGGAGCGATAGTTCATGGAACTATCAAAGCCGCTGCGCGCCAAGACGATGCCGTCAGTCAGGTGGATTGAGACGCAGACCTCTGTTCCGACGACGCTCTTCAGGAAGCGGCTCGCCGCCGAGCCGTGCCAGTAGAGCTGATCGCCGTCACGCCAGTGGGCCGTTGGTGTGGCGATCGGACGACCATCAAGGAGGTAGGCCACGGTGCAGGTGAGGGCGGAGTCAATGACCGGGTAAATCTCGCTGCGCTCATAAAGACCGCGCTCAGGGAGGCGGCGGACACGTGTGCGCTCGCTCGGCGGGAAGCCGTCGTTGACAGGGATCTCTCGTGGCATAGAGGGATCGTAGACGACGGGGAAGGAGTTTCCTGGCGGACCCGACCGGATTCGAACCGGCGATCTCCAGCGTGACAGGCTGGCATGTTGGGCCGCTACACCACGGGTCCGCGACAGGACTGCGAAGCCTAGCAGAGGGGGTAGGATCCGACTATGGGATATGGAGCTGACGCGGCGAAACGAGCGGGGGGCTCAGGCCGCATCGACCTACGCTCCGACACGGTCAGCCACCCCACCCCCGAGATGCGCCGAGCCATGGCGAGCGCCGAGGTGGGCGACGACGTCTTTGAGGACGATCCCACCGTCATCGAGCTCGAAGAGCGTGCCGCCGACCTGCTCGGCAAGGAGGCGGGGCTCTTCGTGGCATCTGGAACGATGGGGAATCTCGTCAGCGTCATGGCGCATGTTCCACGCGGCGGCGAGATCATCACCCCCGCCGAAGGGCACATCCCGAACGATGAGGCGGCGAACTACGCCGTTGTTGCTGGCGCTGGACTGCGAGCAGTGCACGAGTTGCCAACCGGCGAGATGCCAATCGACGCCGTGGTGGACGCTATTCAAGACGCATCAGACCCGCACTCGGCGATCACCAGCCTCGTCGTTGTTGAGAACTGCCACGCGCACACCTTTAGTCGACCGATCACCCCCACGTACATGAAAGAACTCCGCGCGGCGTTGAAGCCCTCCGGCATTCCGATCCATGTTGATGGGGCACGCCTCTTCAACGCCGTGGTTGCGCTCAACGTCAGCGCGCGAGATTTGGTGAAGGATGCGGAGAGTGCAACCTTCTGCTTGAGCAAGGGGCTCGCCGCACCGATCGGCAGTGTTGTTGTTGGGAAGAAAGATTTCATCTTCAAGGCGCGCCGCGCGCGCAAGCTGCTCGGTGGCGGCATGCGCCAGGTCGGCATCCTTGCCGCGGCGGGACTCGTTGCACTTTCAGATGGCCCTGAAGGGACCATCAAGCGACTCGCTGAAGATCATGTCAATGCACGCGTGCTCGCCGAGGCGCTGACTAGCATGAAGGGCGTCATCTCACCAGGACACAATGCACAACCAGAGGGTGATCGCCTTGATCCGAACCGCGTCGTCACGAACTTTGTGATCTTCAAGATTGAGGGCGGGATAAAGCGTCGCCAGAAGTTTCTTGATGAGCTTGAGAAGCGTGGCGTCTTGATGGTGGCCTACACGCACGGTCAGATTCGCGCCGTGACGCATTACGGCGTTGATGAAGCGGATATCCAGCACGTGATTAAGGCGTCTTCCGAAGCGCTCGCCGCCTCCGCATAGCTCAGGTGCGCTGACGTATGCGCATTGTCCCTTCCATTGATCTTGACGGCGGACGGTCGCGCATCGTCTTCTGGCCAGGAGCGGCGACCGGTGTTGGTGCGCCAACCGATCAGCCAGCGCGCATCGCACGACACTTTGTTGATCGCGGCGCAACGCTGATTCACCTCGTTGACTTTGACGGAGCGCGGGCGGGTGCACCGATGAACCTTGCCGCGATTGGTGCGGTGGCGGGACTCGTTGCAACGCCACTCCAAGTTGCCGGCGGCATGGAGTCGCCCGAGGCGATCAAGATCGCGTTCGCCGCCGGTGCAACTCGCGTTGTGGTTGGAGCGGCACTACTCGACGAACCAGAGCTCCTTGCCGCCTGCGCCGTCGCCGCAGGTGACTGGCTCGCCGTTGGTTTCGATCCACGCCCTGAGCGTCTCGCCGACTTCCCCTGGAAGCGCGCCGCCCGCCCCACGATTGACGATCTCCTCCAGCAACTCAGCGCCGCGGGGATCCAGCGCATCCTGCTGAGCCACGGCGGCAACGCGAGTGAGGCGAGCGCATTCGCGCAGCTCGCACAGCGCTACCCCTCAATGGAGCTCAGCGTTGCTGGTGGCGTCACCGATCTTGATGGCGTGCGCCGACTCCGCGATGCGGGAGTGAGCGCACTGATCCTCGGTGAGGCGCTCCTCTCCGGTGCGATTGACTTTGAAGAGGCGCAGGCGCTCGCCGCGCAGACGCAGTAACGCCTAGTATTGCCAGATGAGAAAGTTTCTACAGACTTTGGCGTTTGTAGTTGCAGTGGCACTGGCTGCTGCGGCATGCGGCTCTAGCACTACGGGCGAGTCGCCGGCTACAAACGTAAACGGATGTCCAACGTCGCAACCTGCGGCGCTTGCTGCCGGTGAGCAGCGTCAGATCGTGATGAGCACCTCCCTGGGAGAGATCACACTCCTCGTTGAGGCAGACCTCTCACCGATTGCCGTTGGCAACTTTGTGGCACTCGCTGAGTGTGGCTTCTACAACAACGTCATTTTCCACCGCATCGCCTACATGCAGGACGGCACTCCGTTCGTTATTCAGGGCGGTGATCCAACAGGTACAGGGATGGGCGGCCCTGGCTACCAGATCAAGGACGAACCAGTGATTGGCGAATACGCTCGCGGCGTCCTCGCAATGGCGCGCAGTGCTGCACCAGATTCGCAGGGGAGTCAGTTCTTCATCGTCCTAGACGATGGCGCGCAGCCACCACTCGAGAGTGCGCGGACATACGCGATCCTTGGTCAGGTCACTGTTGGGTTGGACGTAGTTGATGCCATTGCGAGCGTGGAGCGGGACGCGGAGGACCGCCCGGTTGTCCCTGTCACGATCCTTAGCACCACGGTGAGCACCCCCACGCCATAAGCGACGCGGGCGGGTAGACTCTCACGACGCGCCAGTAGAAGCTGGCAAGAGGCGGCGTCTGCCGCAGAAGTGAGGAGAGCATGGCGACCGCAGTGATTGAGACCACCCTTGGGACGATCGAATTTGAACTCCTAGATGACGACGCGCCGAAGACGGCGGAGAACTTCGTCACGCTCGCCAACAAGGGCTTCTACACCGGGGTGATCTTCCATCGCGTGGTGCCGGGCTTCGTGATCCAGGGTGGCGACCCAACAGGAACCGGGACGGGTGGACCTGGCTATACGTTCGCCGATGAGCCGGTGACGATGGGCTACGCCCGCGGGACAGTTGCGATGGCGAACGCTGGTCCAAACACCAACGGCAGCCAGTTCTTTATCTGCCTCGCAGACCTGCCGCAGCTTCCGCCGAACTACACAATCTTCGGCCAGGTTGTCTCAGGACTTAGCGTGGTTGATGCGATCGCCGCCGCCCCGTGTGGCCCTGGCGACCGCCCTGTTGAGCCTGTAACAATGAAGTCGGTCAGCATCCGCTAACCCTTCGCACCCTCGAATGGAGGGGCGCGCACGGCAAAAATAGGGGGTTGGAATTGACCCTTCGGCGCGCTATCCTGAGCGCAGCTGTTCTTGTTCGAAGGTCATGGGTAGGTGGGTTAGGGTAGTCGCTTTAGGCGACGTGATAGATGCTCTTCGGGCGTAGCTGCGGAACTGACTTGTTCGTTCTAAAAGCGGACCGGCTTCAGGTGGCTCCCTTTACGGGGGGTCACCTGATCTATTTTCAGCACACTTCTCTCCCGCTATCCTTCCCCTCTCGCGCTCGTAGCTCAGTGGATTAGAGTGTCTCCCTCCGAAGGAGAAGGTCGCAGGTTCGAATCCTGTCGGGCGCACCATCCTCCGCCGAACGGTACGCGCCCCCCCAGCCGTCAAGCCCTAGAATCGGCGCATGGCTGACCCACGGTTGCAGAGCGTCCCGCCCCTTCGGCGGCCACTCCTTCTCCTGGCGTGCCTCGTCACACTCGTCGCGCTCGCCGTTGGCTTCAGTGGGACTGATGAACGGCTCCTGTTGGCCCCAGCCGCCGTTGCGCTTGTCTGGGCGGCCGCCTACCGCGCGCAGCCAAACGAGAGCGTTCGTGAGCTTCGTGGCACATCTGCTGGCGTAGTGGTAGTCCGGCGCAATCCACCATCTGAACCACGGCGCAGAATGGAGATGCCGCCAACCCCATCCGAGTTCGCGCCATCCGCCGCGGTTGCGCAGGCCCGCGCAAAGTCAAAAGACGGAAAGTCACTCATCAAGCGCGTGCAGTACGGACTCCCCGATCGACCTGCGGCACCTGTCAGCAGCGCGAAGGGCGAGCAGGACGAGAAGAAGTCAAAGGCGAAACGCCGCAAGTCGAAGGGTGGCGGAGAGGGCGGAAAGCCGACGCTCGGACTCTAGGTTCTTCGCGCCCGTTCGTTACGGTGCGATACGCACGTCAACGGTTGGAGGATGCGCTCGACTGCTACATCCGGCAGAACGCCACGATGATGTGATGCTCGACTTCTCAGTGGCATCCACACTGAGATCCCAGCGCAACTTCACTGCAACCCAACCAACAAGATAGGTACAGACAGCAGCGCGGTACGAAGGGATCCAGCTTGATGGGTCTCGGTCACCCTTTGACATGTTGACGTTGTCTGTTACTGCACGGAGCGCCCATGAGACTCCAAGATCGTTTGCGAATGCAAGCCTTCGAGCTGAGGACCAAGCGTGGGCGCCAGACTTCCACGCCTCACTTAGTGCAACCACGTGATCAATATCTACATCTGACGCATTGGTCCATGTCACATTGTCATAGAGGCTCAACCACTTACCTGTGCGTACCGTGCGGTAACTGATCGTCACCTTCACCTTTGCTTCATCAATCAAAACCTCTGCGCGTGTGTCGAGTCCGTCACCATCGGCATCAACCCAGTGTCCACACTTTGAGCGAGCGTATCCGCTTGTATGTTCCGCCTGAACCTTGAGCCGATTTAGTGCGGTGGTCATAGAGATGCGCGCGGTTGGGAGACCGGCGAACGCAGGAGTGAGCGCTGTGGCCAGCGAGAGGAGCGCGGCAAGGATGGCTGATGTCATCTGCTCACCGTAAAGAGGCCGCGAAGCAGTGGCACGCCGTGCTCATCACGCACATCTACTCGTAGGTCTGGACCTCCCTGCTCCTGGCTAATCTGCACAATCGCGCGAGTCCCTTCCGTGACGGCGAGATATTCGAGGCGGATGCGGCGGCGCGTGGCGGCGAGCTGCTCTGGTGCTGCTGCAGCGAGCGCCTCTTCAACAATCTCTAGCCAGGCGGCATGGTTCACATGGCCGAGCGGATCAATGTCTGAGGTGCGAAGTGGGATCTCAACGGTGTGTGTGAGGACACCATCAGGTGGAGTGGCTGGAATCTTGATCGGAAGGAAGGTTGCACCAACGCGTTCAACAAACGCCTCAAACTCTGCAGGGAATCGGCTCGGTCGACCCTCCGCGTCGGTCATCACCCAATCAATCGCCGCGTCGGCGATCACGCGTCCGTTGGCTGTGAAGAGACGGGTGTGTCGTCGCGCCATGACGTGGCGGAAACCGGCGAGTGAGGTGGTTGCAGTGATTACTTCGTTTGAATGCGGGGGTTGATCAATAAGCAGATCAATGCCGCGCACCACCCAGCCAACGCCACGTGCTTCGTACCAGGCGCGTCCGTATTCGAGCCGTTCGCTATGGAGCCAGGCAACGTCTTGTGCGTGGCGCAGCAGCGCGGCGGAACGCATGCGCCCGTCGCGTCCACACTCGTCAAAGCGCACGCCGCGCCCCTCTTCGCGGTAGCGCGCCTCAGTAGGGAGGGCGACCTCATCTGGAGCGTCGCCTGGGGCGAGCCGTGCAGCTAGAGCTTGGACTGCATCCGCGTCGCTCATGCCGCTCACCCGGCTCAGCCCGCCGCCAGCCGGGCCAGCGTGTCGAGGGTGATCATTCGCGTCTGTTCGCGCGGGCCGCGCAGCACGCTGAGGCGCGCAGCCACGGTGGCGGCGGTGTCAAAGGCAACGATCCCGATCGCAATCCGAACACCAACGCCCGCCGCTCGAATCCGCGCATCTTCGAGTTCGGCGAGGAGGCTGTCGTCAATACCGCGTGCCCCCCACTTACAGTCCCAGAGCTCTGGCACTGGGCCAGTCTCTACGGTCACATCAAATGGATGTGGGTCGGCTGAGGCGCCGTCAACAGCGAAGCGGCGTTCACGGCGCACCATGCGCTCAGGTTCGCGCGAGAGTGCGGCGCGGCGCTTGAGTAGTTCGGCGGTGGTTGCCTCAACGATTGCACCGCGGTACTGCGCGTTTGACTGCGCCGCCTTCCCTCCGATCGCAAGCGCCCCTACAAGAAGTGCGTCGTTCGGCGCGCGGTGCGTTGGGAGGAGCCCAAAGTAGGCGGCGGCGGTAGACGCATCTGGTTCTGGGTCACCCATCAGCGCACGTGCAAAGAGTCGATCCGCCGGAGCTGCGGCGGCGATCGCCTGCGCGAGTGGCTTCAAGATTGGATCGGCCTGAATCCCTGCATACACAACGGCGCGGCCATCGCGTGGTGCATCGGTAAATGAGATGCCGCCTGGAAGTCGTGCTGCGCTCCCACTCCCCGTCGCGCCAGCAGCTGCATGCGCCTCTGCTGGGAGCGCCTTCGGATTAAGTGCCGCCACAAGGAGTGTGGTGAGGAGACGCGGATAGATCCCAATCCAGTCGATTGCGCGATGTGGATCGTTTGCGGTGATGACACGCTCAGCAGCCGCGGTGAGTGCATCGAGCGCTCCAGTTACTGGTGCTGGTAGCTCGCGTGTGCCGATCGCCGCAACGGTGCGCTCAATCTCGGTTGCACCTGACCCGCTGATGACCTGTGTGTAATCGAGAGCTTCGATAACCGTTTCACCGAGTGCTGTCAGACGTGTAAACGTTTCAACCTGCGAGTTCAGCGCGCTCATGCGCGAGGCCAGCGCAGCGCAATCGCATCAAGGAGTAGTTCTGGGTTCCCATTGCGGCGCACCGCGGTGAGCGCACGATCGATGCTGATCAGTGCGTCACGCCAGACCGTTGCCTCACAACGTGCCGCAACTGGGGTGAGCTCATGCAGATCTTCTGGAAATCCGATTGATTCTGTAGCGCCAGCGGCAACAAGTGCGAGATCGCGCGCAACACCGCGCCAGAGTCGCAGCAGCGCAGCGGCGGCGGCACGTCGTTCAGCCGGTGTTGGCTTTGCGCCACTCCGCTTCGCCGCAGTCTTCTTCTTCGGTTCTGCTTCTGCAACATCATCAGGCTCGCCATCTTGCGCATCAGGTTCACCGTCTGCAGATGCTGCATCGCCCTCTTGTGTGTCGACGCCTGCGGCGAGGATGGCGCTCGCGTCGCCAATCAGCGCGGGAATCTGACGCAGCCGTGCATGCGGCGCAACGCCAACAAAGTCAAGGAGCTGACGGCGAAGTTGCGCATGTGCGCGTGCAGCATCACCAGTGACGCCAGCTTCAAGGAGTGGTCCGGGGCGACCGCCCGCCATTCGGAGCAGCCGCGTTGCGGTTGCGGCGTCAAGACCGAGCTGCGCGGCGAGGAGCTCGCTCGCCGCTGCACTCTCCGGAAGGCCGAGACGCACTGAGGCGCAGCGGCTACGGATCGTTGGCATGAGCGAGGAGTCCTCTGCCGCCGAGAGGATGATGTGTGTGCGCGGCGGGGGCTCTTCCAGCGTCTTTAGGAGTGCGTTCTGCGCCGCCTCGCTCATCCGATCGGCGCGCTCGATGAGGGCGATGCGACGGCCGCCCTCGACTGGGAGGAGGGCGAGGCTCTGCTCGAGTTCGCGAATTGGCGTGATCCCGATCTCGTCTGCTGCGCCCGTTGGCGTGATCAGTGCAAGGTCAGCGTGACTCCCTGATGCAACGAGCCTGCAGGAGCGGCATGCGCCACATGCGCCGCCCTCAACTGGGGCGGTGCAGAGGAGTGTGGCAACGGCGTCACGCGCCAGCGTCCCAGCGCCGGCACCACGTGGCCCAACAATGAGCAACGCGTGCGGCGGTGAGTCGGCGAGGATCGTTGCAAGGCGCGCGCTCGCCTCATCGTGACCGCGCGTCTTAAAGCTCGCCGGTGGGCGGGCGCTGACGAGAGGGCGCGAGGTGGCGGCGGAACGCTTGGCCGGCGTGCTCACCGCCTTCGCCATCTTGGTCGCCTCTTACCTCTTGCTCTTTGGTCGGGCGGCCGCCTTCTTCACCAGTGCCACCTTGGCGGCTGGCTTCTTGGCGGCAGGCTTTGCCGCAGCAGGCTTCTTTGCGGCAGGCTTTGCCGCAGCAGGCTTTGCCGCCGCGCGACCGCGTCCACGGCCACTCACCGGTGCGTCCTTACCACTGAGGGCTGGTGCGCTCTCTGCAGATCGGCCGGTCGCCTCGAGCTGTGAGCGGAGGAGTGCGGCAACATCGGACGGAACGGACTCGGTGTCCATGCCGCCAGACATGTTGGAGCGACTCGAACCGTCACGCTGCGAGCGCGCAACTTCGTCTGCAATGCGCGACGGCCCCGAGCCGAGCGCGCGTCGTGAGGCACCAGATGGCTGTACGCGTCCGGCACCACGTCGCTCGGCGAGCAGGTACTCCGGAACGCCGCGAGGTGCGTCGCCATCAAGATCGGAGAGTGACATCGTCTCGATCGGTCCGTCATACGACGAACCGCGAACCGGTGCCTCACCGCGCGCACCGTCACCGGCTGGTGCGTCGGTAAACCCTTCGCCTCGTCCGCGTCGACCGCGTCCGCCACGACGGCGTCGACGGCGTGGCGCATCGCCAAACTCACTGGTCGCCGCATGGTCATGCTCTTGTCCTGGCGCTGGTCGTGCGAGATCGCTCGGCTCAAGATCATCGAGTGACATCGTCTCAATGGAGTCGGCATCAATCACGCTGTTCCCAACGCGCACCACCGCTGCTCCGCGGCCTCGTGCGGCAACCGGTCGCCCCACTGCACCGCGTCGCGGTCGTCCACGCTCTTCGCGTGGCTCAGGGGTGCGTCGTGGTCGCGCTGGAGCTTCAGACTGCTTATCTGGAACCTCTGTCATTGAGAGGTCTTCGTCGCCGTCGGCGGCAACTCGGCGGCCGCTGCGCGATCCGCCCGCCTCAACCTTAGCGATTGAGGTGATCTCAATAAACTGGTCGGCAACGTCCACAAGGTCGCTGCTCGTGTTCGCTCGGAAGCTGACAACTTCAACGCGCACGCCCATGTCCTGGACTGCGCGGATTGCTGGTGCAAAGTCTCCGTCTCCGGAGATCACAACGGCAATGTCAAGCTTTGGCGCAAGGCGCACAAGGTCAACCACAAGCTCAATGTCAAGGTTCGCCTTAAAGCGACCGTCGCCGTACTTGCGAACATCCTTGCTGACAACCTTGTAGTTGTTGCGATCCAAGAAGTTATGGAACGCCTTCTGATTCTCGTTATCCGTCCAAGAAGTTATGGAACGCCTTCTGATTCTCGTTATCCGGATCGAGTCCGGTGTACGCATAGGCGCGAACAAGGTCGCGATTTGCGGTGATGGTCTTGAGCAGTGTCACGTAGTCAATGTCGACTCCGGCTGCCTTTGCTGCGTAAAAGACGTTTGCTACGTCAACGAATACTGCAACGTTACGACTCATGATGTGTCTACCTCTTATCTGTCTGCGTAGTAGTTGTTGTGGCATGCGCTGCTACGACGGGGCGGTGCCTGATGGGCACCTGCCCGCGCGTCGGAGCGCACGGCTGCACCTAACCACCCTAACAGAGGCGCGGGGAGGGGGATCCAGTTGAGCGTGAGCCCCTCGTGGGGCGACGTCTTGATATGAGCCCGGAGAGAGCTAGCGGTCGTCGCGAGCGTCCACGATCTGTGCCACCCCAGAGATCCACGCCCCGAGACCAACCAGGGTGATCCAGAGGCCAGGAGCGCGTGTTGGGCTGAAGACGGTTGAGAGTGAAAGATCACTACCGGTCGCCGTCACCGCTGCGCCGTAGGCGGCAAGGAGGAAACCGAGTGCGGCGAGTGAGATCAGGGCGAGATGCACTGGCCACCAATCAAAGCGGAGTGGTTCACCAACCGCGTCGGGCGCGATCAGGATCGCAAGCAGCGCAAGTGCTGCAAAGAAGCCGAGCGCACCAGGGGAGTCGAAAGCGTTTCCAGTAATGGCCGGGAGCCCCCCAGCGCCGCCCCCAAGCGTCCACCATGCGGGGAGTGCGCCAAGCACAATCAGAATTGCGCCCACCGCGCTGAGGCGACGCCCGTTACTGCGCTGCCGAAGGCTCCCTGCCCCCGACTGAATCTTGCCGAGGCGTGGCGGCACGCGCTACGCCTCTCCAATGGCTGAGGCGTAGAGCTCGCGCTTCAAGACGCCAACGTAACGAAGGTTCCGATACTTCTCGCCGAAGTCAAGGCCGTAGCCAACAACAAACTTGTCTGGGATCTCAAAGCCGGTCCAGTCAACCTTCAGGTCAACCAGGCGACGCGCCGGCTTGTTGAGCAGCGTCACGATGCGGATTGATCGCGGACTCTTTCCGCCGAGATACCCGGTCAAATAATTCAGCGTCAGCCCAGTGTCGATGATGTCTTCAACGATCAGCACATCGCGCCCTTCAATCGTTCCAGAGAGATCTTTCAAGATGCGCACCGTGCCGCTCGACTCCGTGTTCCCTCCGCCGTACGAAGAGACCTCCATGACATCAATGGACACGTTGCGCGGGATCGCACGCATCAGGTCTGCCACGAAGACGAGCGCCCCTTTCAGGACGCTGATCAGAACGATCGAGTCACTCCCCGTGTATGCGGCGCCAATCTCTGCGCCAAGCTCCTCTACGCGTGTCTTGATCGCCGCTTCGTCAATAAGAATCTCCGCGATGTCGTCATGTGGGTTTGCACTCCCTGTGTTGCTCATGCGGCGATCTCCCCTCTCACTGCGCGACGCCTGCGCGGCGGTGTCGTGGAGCCGGCGGCGCCGACCACTTCGCGATCACTCAGCCCGTACTTCCACATCATGAGCCTGATGTCGCTTGCACCGAGCAGCTTGATGCGGATTTTAGGATAGAGGGTTGCGAATCGCTGCAGCTTCTTCCGCTTCTGGCGCATCAGCGCCTGGCGCATCGTGGTCAACTCGATCCAGAGGTCAAGGTCGGGGAGGTAAAAGTCGGGGGCGAAGCTTGATGCAACGCGACCATCCTCACGGCGTGACAGTGGAAAGGTGGTCGCTTCGTACTGCCAACGGACTCCGTAGAAGTCCAAGATTCGCGCAAACTCCGCCTCGCTTCGGTGGGCGAAGGGTCGGGGTGCAACTGCAGTCTCCATCGGGACGGAATCGTAGCATCGGAAGCGAATCAGATACCCTCCCAGGGTATGGATGCCCACGCAGGACACAGCTACACCAAGGACCGCAAGGTGCTGACGAATCGTCTGCGCCGCCTTGAGGGGCAGGTGCGCGGCATCAGCCGAATGGTTGACGACGAAGAGTACTGCGTTGACATCCTTCAGCAGATCGCTGCACTCCGCGCCGCGGTTGACGCGCTCGGGCTCCTCATTCTTGAAGACCATGTGCGCGGCTGCGTGAAGAGTGCCGTAGAGAAGGGCGATGCAGATAAGTACGTTGAAGAGGTGCTCGATGTTGTGCGCCGCTCCATGGGACGGCCGGCGCGACCGAGCGAGAAGCGTGGTTGAACGAGCGACAGCCGCTCCCAACTGATCCCGCCGCACTTCCAGCGACCGAGCGCGAGACGCTCGCCGAACTTGATCTCCTCCTTGCCGCCGCATCACTCCCGCCACTGACGCCGAGCGAACGCGCCGTTCATACCGCGCACCTACGGCTCCTTGACGCCTGGAATCCTGCGATCAACCTGACGCGCATTGAAAGTGCAGAGGAGCGTGCGAAACGACACCTGCTTGATGCGTTAGTTGCGGTTCCACTTATTGAGCGTCTCCTCCCACACGGCGGCACACTTGCCGATCTTGGATCGGGTGGTGGCTTCCCTGGAATCCCGGTTGCTGCGCGAATCGTGCCTACGCATCCACATACAACGTTTGATTTGATTGAAGCGACTGGAAAGAAGGCGCGTTTCCTGGAGTGTGTCGTGGCCGCGAGTGGCCTCTCGTCGCAGCTTCGAGTGCTAAATGCGCGTGCAGAGGAGCTCGCCACACGGAACCCAACGCGCTATGACCTTCTTCTTGCTCGTGCAGTTGCGCCGCTCGCGGAGCTGATCCGACTCGCACGACCCCTCCTCGCCGCCAACGGACACCTGCTCGCATGGAAACGTGAGAGTGAGAGTTGGGAGGCTGAACTCTCCACAGCCATCTCGTTTGTTGGCGCATCCGCCATCCGTGTTGAACGAGTTGAACGCCCTGGGCTTGATCGTGCGCTCCTCGTCCTCGTGAGTGGATGAGGGCGCAACTCAGGTATAGAATGAGTGAACAAGTGAGGCGACGAGTGTCAGAGGGCACTCTCGACCCCCGACCGGCCTCAACGCCGGCCCTTGAAGCAACAGAGGGCGGTTCCGCGTCATGCCGAGCAGCAAGCAAAAACCAGATGGGCTTCATGATGCGGAAGAGTGGTTCATTGAAGAGGAGCCAGATCACCTTGTAGCCTCTGAGGCGGGGAGTGAGCCGGTCAACGAGTTTGGTCGCGCAACGCTCGCCGCAAAAACTGCCATCTTCGGGCGGCGGCTCTCAAACGCAGAAGAGGGTGAGGAGCGACTCCCAAAGAAGTTTGCCCTCCCAATCTTCTCTTCTGACGCCATCTCCTCCAGCGCCTATGCGAGCGAGGAGATTCTCATCGTCCTCGCCTCATCAGGCGCCTCCTACCTCGCCTTCGGCCCCGTCATCGCCCTCGCCGTTGGTCTCCTGCTTGGCGTTGTGGCCATCAGCTACCGCCAAGTCTGCTTCGGCTTCCCGAAGGGGGGTGGCGCCTACGCCGTTGCCTCCAGCACGCTTGGCACGACGCCTGCACTTGTAGCGGCATCGAGCCTGGTCATTGATTACGTTCTCACCGCTGCGGTAAGCACCGCCGCTGGAGTTGCGGCGATCACCTCGGCACTCCCTGAGCTCGCGCCACTTCGCGTTGAACTCGCACTTGGCGCACTCTTCCTGCTCGTCCTTGCCAACTTGCGTGGCCTCCGTGAATCAGGGCGGCTCTTCGCCATCCCTACCTACCTCTTTGTTGGTGGCGCAATCACCGTGATCACCATTGGTCTCATTCGTATCGCGCTCGGCGATCCAGCGGTGAACTGGAGCCAGGGCGTTGTCGTTGAGGCACACGACGGCATGCAGCTGATCCTCCCCTTCCTCCTCCTGAAGGCTTTTGCTTATGGGTCGGTTGCGCTCACTGGAACGGAGGCGATCTCTGACGGAGTTGCCGCCTTTAAGAAGCCGGAGGCAAAGAACGCCGCGGACACGATGTCGATTATGGCGGTCCTCCTGGCAGTGATCTTCTTCGGCATTTCACTTCTCGCCTTTGCGTTTGGGAAGCTCCCGCAAGAAGTTGGTGGCGAGACGCTCCTCTCGCAGATCGCTCGCGCGTCGCTCGGTGGTGGAATTCCTTACGCAGTTTTCCAGATTGCAACGACTGGCATTTTGCTTCTTGCGGCCAACACTGGATTCAATGGTGGGCCGCAGCTTGCAAGGATCCTCGCTCGTGACGGCTTCCTCCCGCGACAAATTGGCCAGCGGAGTGATCGACTCGCATACGGTGGTGGCATCGTTGCGATTGCAGCTGGTGCTGTGATCTTCCTTATCGCAACTGGTGCCCTTGTGACGCTGCTGATCCCTGCATACGCAATTGGCGTCTTCCTTGGTTTCACCATTAGTCAAACCGGCATGGTGGTTCACTGGAGAAAGGTTCGCGGTGAGGGCTGGCGTGCAAAGGCCGTCCTGAATGGTGTTGGTGCTGTTGTAACAGGTGTGGTCTTCATCATCATCTCGATTGCAAAATTTGCAGTCGGTGGATGGATCATCTTTATCCTAGTCCCACTTGTTGCACTCTTTATGGCTTTCGTTCGTAAGCGCTATGACCGTCATGAGCGCGAGCTCGCGATCAAGCCAGATCTCATCTTTGATGCGCCGCACCGCCCACGTCGCATCATTGCGCCGTTTGGCGAGATTAATCGATCAACCGTTCGTGCGATTACCCTCGGCCGAATCCTTGAGGGGACAACAGGCGAACTGATCGCGGTGCGCGTTGTCTTTGACGAGAAGGAGGAGGCGCTGATTCGCGCGCGCTTTGAGCAGCTCTTCCCAGGCGTGCGTCTCGTCACCGTTGAATCGCCGTACCGACTGATCGTGGAGCCGCTCTGCCACTTCCTTGACGAACTTGAGGAGCTGCCACATGCATCCGGAGAGCTCCCAATCAACGTGGTGATGATCCCCGAGTACGCCGGCCGCCACTGGTGGGACCGGATCCTGCACAACGGCAACGGGAAGCGCCTCAGGGATACGCTCCTCGGCCGCCGCAACACGGTGATCGTTGACCTCCCGTACCGCCGCGACGTGGAGTAGCCGCCCGCTCCAGCCCTCCTCTTTTGTGAATAACACCCTTGACAACACCATTGATAGGGTTCTAGGATACGAAGGTGTTCAGGAGCAGCGGCCCAGGGATTGACCCGTCGCGGCCCGTCTACGTGATCAGCGTGGCGGCCGAGATCGTAGCCGTCCACCCGCGAACGCTCCGCATCTACGAAGAGGCCGGGCTGATCTGTCCGTCGCGAACGGAGTCGAACATCCGCCTCTTCTCAGAGAACGATCTGCGGCGCATCCTCTGGATTCGCCACCTCACCCAGGACTTGGGTGTGAACCTCGCCGGGATCAAGCTCCTCTTCCAGCTAGAGGAGCGGCTCGGTGAACGGATCCTTGAGCGGCTATATGAAGAGGGAAACAAGAAGAGCGAGCGCGCTGTGGCAGCAGCGCGAGAAGGGGGACGACGATGATCGAGAAGCGACGTGACGACGAGATTGAAGGCGCACTGGACGACGAGATGGAGCTTGAGATTGACGAGGCGGTAGCCGCCTCAGAGGACGACGGCACGATTGTGCCGAGCGGCCTCGGGAAGTTTCCACTCGTTCCACTGCGCGAGATTGTCATCTTCCCTGAGATGGTTGCGCCACTGAAGGTTGGCCGCGACAAGAGCGTTGCCGCAATCCGCGCCGCCGCAAAGGCTGAAGGCTGGCTTGCGCTGGTCACACAGCGTGAGGCGGAACAGGAAG
>JAPLHQ010000084.1 GCA_026389555.1 Chloroflexota bacterium | reverse complement strand
GTCCGCGTGACCGATGGACCATTCTCCGACTTCGTTGGCACGGTGGAAGACATCGACGCCGAGCGAAGCAAGGTGAAGGTCTTGGTATCAATCTTTGGCCGTGAGACGCCGGTCGAGCTCGACCTGCTTCAGGTCGCAAAGCTGTAACGAGAGAGCAGGAGGAGCGAGAGAATGGCACAGAAGATTCGCGCAACCGTCACGTTGCAGCTGCCAGCTGGCGGCGCAACACCCGCACCACCCGTTGGTACGGCGCTTGGGCCCCACGGCATCAACATCGTGGAGTTCACCAAGTCGTACAACGAGAAGACGGCCGATCGTAAGGGTGAGGTCATCCCAGCGGTGATCACCATCTTTGAAGATCGCTCGTTCACCTTCATTCTCAAGACGCCACCGGCTGCGGACATGATCCGTAAGGCGGCGGGGATTGAGAAGGGCGCTGGCGACCATAAGGCCGGCAGCGCAGGGAAGATCACCAAGGCGCAGGTCTTGGATATCGCCCAGAAGAAGATGGTCGACCTGAATGCCACAAGCATTGAGTCGGCCTGTTCAATGATCGAGGGCTCGGCCCGTTCAATGGGAGTAGAGATCGTCGCTTGACGATCGCCGCAACCCCGCGGTGAAGGGGGAGGCCGATAACGGCCGATAAGGAGGAAACGCAATGGCAAAGCACGGTAAGCGTTACATCGAAGCGGCGAAGATGGTTGATCCCGAGAAGGAGTACGCACCCCTTGAGGCTGCGGCGCTCGTGAAGAAGACCGCCACCGCAAAGTTTGATCAGACCGTTGAGGTGCACATTCGCCTCGGCGTTGACCCGCGCCAGTCGGAAGAGGCGGTGCGCGGCACCGTCGGCCTGCCGCACGGCACCGGGAAGCGCGTCCGCATCGCCGTCTTCGCCCAGGGCGAGAAGGCGCTTGAGGCGACCAAGGCTGGCGCCGATGAGGTTGGCGCCGCTGATCTCGTTGCCAAGATTGATGGCGGCTGGCTCGACTTTGACGTTGCAATCTCCACGCCAGACCTGATGGGTCAGGTCGGTAAGCTCGGTAAGGTGCTCGGCCGCAAGGGCCTGATGCCGAACCCGAAGGCGGGGACGATCACGATGGACCTCGCCCGCACGATCAGCGAGCTGAAGTCCGGACGCGTGGAGTTCAAGCTCGACAAGTCGGCGATCATCCACCTCGGCTTCGCCAAGGCGAGCTTCACCGAGGAGCAGATCATCGGCAACCTGAGCGCCCTGCTTGAAGCGATCAGTCGCGCCAAGCCAACCGGCCTCAAGGGGACCTACATCAAGGGAGTCAGCATCTCGGCCAGCATGGGGCCTGGGATTGCGATGGACGTCCCAGCACTGCTCGCCGTAGCAAGCTAGTCGACTGGCGGGTTTCCCCGACGCAGGGTAGACTCCGCCTCCGCGCCGATCCGGTTGATCGGCACGAATATTGCGCCCTGGTGGAGACGCCAGGGAGATGAAATACGACGGATCGCCGAAGAGAGCGTGTGATTCCAGCCTCACGGTTGGGAACTTAAGTCGCCTCACGGGCAGTCGAGTGATCGACTGGACGAGTGGAGGGCACGCAGAGGCAGGGTACCTAGCGCGTGGAGCGCGGCCCCCTGTGACGCGGACCGTTGCAGGGGTGCCAGCAGCACCCGCCGAGGCGCACCGGCCTGTGCGCTCAAGCTAGGAGGAACCGTGCCAACGCAGAAGAAGCGCGACACGATCGACACGCTCCGAACGGAGTTGTCGGGCAGCCGCGGGCTGATCCTCTCGTCCTACCGTGGACTGACGGTCTCGGAGTTCGCCGCGATCCGCACAGTGCTACGGGCGCAGGGGATTACGTATCGAGTGGTGAAGAACCGCCTGATGCGCGTCGCTGCGACAGAGATCGGGAACACGACGCTCCCGGACCTTTTGAAGGGTCCTACGGCGATCGCGTTCGGATCTGGTGACGAGGCGGTACTGGCGAAGACGGTGTTGGGCGCCCTAAAGGCGTACCCAGCGGTAGAGGTCCGCGGGGCGGTGCTCGGTGAGGCGATCCTCAACCTGACACAGCTCACGGCACTCTCGAAGCTCCCAACCCGCGAAGTGCTCCTTGCCAAGGTGGCGGGTGCCTTCCAGGCACCAGTACAGAAGGTGGCCTTCCTCTTTGCAGCACCGCTGCAGAAGGCGGCCTATGCCCTGGGTGGGCTAAAGAGCAAGCGCGAGGCCGAGGCGGCCTGATCCCGCCCATTTGGGCTCAAGTAGTCATTAATCAGCCGCACGGCTGAAAAGGAGAGAGAAATGTCGAAGCTCACAACCGACCAGTTGCTTGAAGCGGTCAGCGAGATGACCGTCCTTGAGCTCTCAGAGTTCGTCAAGGCATTCGAGGAGAAGTTCGGCGTCACCGCCGCCGCTCCTGTCGCCGTGGCGGCAGCCCCAGCAGCCGGCGGCGCAGCCGCGGGTGACGCTGCAGCCGGCGGCGACTCCGTCAACGCCATCCTTTCGGATGTTGGCGCCAACAAGATCCAGGTGATCAAGGTGGTGCGCGAGCTCACCGGTCTCGGCCTGAAGGAGGCGAAGGACCTCGTTGACGCCGCTCCAAAGGCGGTCAAGGAGGGGATCAGCAAGGCTGAGGGCGAGAAGATCGTCGCAGCCCTCGCCGAGGCAGGTGCCAAGGTCGAGCTCAAGTAAGCGCGATTTAGTACGCGCGATTCTGTAACAATCGTTGCTGGAGCCCCTCTCACCCCGCCGCAGGGCGGGTGGGGAGGGGCTTCCGCTTGCCCTTCCGCTTGCCAAGGTATAGGGAACTAGGCTAGGCTCACCGTTCGCTCGATCGCGACCATATTGCCGAAGGAGCTGCCGCATGCCTTCTCGCACCAACAGCGCTAGCTCGACCGGAAACCGAAAGTTCTACTCACGTATTCCAGAGATCCTGGAGATCCCAAACCTTATCGACCTTCAGACCACATCATTCGCCGCCTTTGTCGGCCCTGAGTGGATCCCTGGCGCGACACCGCTGCCGAAGGGGACGAAGACCTTCCTCGCAGAACTGCTTGAGGAGATCAGCCCGATCCGCGACTTCACCGGAAAGCGACTTGAGCTCTCCTTCCTTGATTACGAGTTCAAGGATGCGAAGGTCAGCGAAGAGGATGCACGCGCAAAGGATGCAACGTACGCGCGACCACTGATGGTCACCGCGGAGTTGAAGGTTCTTGAGACGGGCGAGATTCGCAGCCAGCAGATTTACATGGGCGACTTCCCATGGATGACGAGCCAGGGAACGTTCATCATCAATGGTGCTGAGCGCGTGGTGGTGTCGCAGCTCGTACGTTCACCTGGCGTCTTCTACACCGACACGATTGATCCAGTATCTGGTCGCGCACTCTGGTCGGCGAAGGTCATCCCAAACCGCGGCGCATGGCTCGAGTTCGAGACGAGCGGGAAGGATCAGCTCTACGTCAAGGTTGACCGAAAGCGCAAGCTCCCTGCAACATCACTGTTGCGCGCCGTTGGCTACGAGACGAATGACGAAATCGCTGGACTCTTCTCGCGCATGCCGAGCAACCCAGAGCATCCCTACGTCGCCAACACGCTAGAGAAGGACACCACCGCAACGCGCAGCGAAGCGCTTGTTGAAGTGTACAAGCGACTTCGCCCGGGCGATCCACCCACCGGCGACAACGCCCGCTCACTCGTAGAGAACCTCTTCTTCAACGCACGCCGCTACGACCTCGGTCGAGTCGGCCGCTACAAGTTCACGCAGCGCCTCAAGGAGACCGCTGGCCTGATGAACCTTGAGCTTCCTGGCGATGCAACGCGCACCCTGACGCGCGAAGATCTCGCCGCAATTGTTGGTCACCTGATCATTGCAAACGAAGGCGGCGCACATCGCGACGTCACCGACCACCTTGGCAACCGCCGCGTGCGCGCAAACGGCGAGTTGATCCAGAACGCCTTCCGTGTTGGCCTCCTGCGCATGGAGCGCGTCATCAAGGAGCGCATGACGAT